>NZ_VKHP01000503.1 GCF_010811875.1 Bradyrhizobium uaiense | reverse complement strand
AGCCACCCGCCGTGCCGTTCTGAATGAGCCGCGCCCATAGCGTATCGGTGCCGGCTGACGTCCCGGCATCGAACACCACATTGGCACCCGACGGCACATTGATCGCCTGGCCTGCGGACTGTGCCACGCCGTTGATCAGGAACTCGCCGCCGGCTGCCGTGCCGTTCGAATCCCACAGCTGCAGCTGATACGAGACATTGCTCGGATCGGACACGTTCACCAGGCTCGAGAGCGCAATCTGCGCACCCGCCGTGGCATTCGGCACGCTCGATACATTCAGCGTCGGCGTCGCCACCGAGACAGAGAACTGCTGCCAGCCACCCGCCGTGCCGTTCTGAATGAGCCGCGCCCATAGCGTATCGGTGCCGGCTGACGTCCCGGCATCGAACACCACATTGGCACCCGACGGCACATTGATCGCCTGGCCTGCGGACTGTGCCACACCGTTGATCAGGACCTCGCCACCGGCTGCCGTGCCGTTCGAATCCCACAGCTGCAGCTGATACGTCGCATTGCTCGGATTGGACACGTTCACCAGGCTCGAGAGCGCGATCTGCGCACCGGCCGTGGCGCTCGGCAGGCTCGAGACATTCAGCGTCGGCGCCGGCACCGAGACCGCAAACTGCTTCCAGCCACTCGCCGTGCCGTTCTGAATGAGCTGCGCCCACAGCGTATCGGTGCCGGCTGACGTCCCGGCATCGAACACCACATTGGCGCCCGACGGCACATTGATCGCCTGGCCTGCGGGCTGCGCCACGCCATTGATCAGGAACTCGCCGCCGGCCACCGTGCCGTTCGAATCCCACAGCTGCAACTGATACGTCGCATTGCTCGGATTGGACACGTTCACCAGGCTCGAGAGCGCGATCTGCGCACCGGCCGTGGCGCTCGGCAGGCTCGAGACATTCAGCGTCGGCGACGGCACCGAGACCGTAAATTGCTTCCAGCCACTCGCCGTGCCGTTCTGGATGAGCTGCGCCCACAGCGTATCGGTGCCGGCTGACGTCCCGGCATCGAACACCACATTGGCGCCCGACGGCACATTGATCGCCTGGCCTGCGGGCTGCGCCACGCCATTGATCAGGAACTCGCCGCCGGCCACCGTGCCGTTCGAATCCCACAGCTGCAACTGATACGTCGCATTGCTCGGATTGGACACGTTCACCAGGCTCGAGAGCGCAATCTGCGCACCGGCCGTGGCGCTTGGCAGGCTCGAGACACTCAGCGTCGGCG
>NZ_VKHP01000502.1 GCF_010811875.1 Bradyrhizobium uaiense | reverse complement strand
CGTCGAGCCGACGCCTGGAGCGGGAATGTCAACGCAATATCGAGATGATCTGGCTGACCGGGCAGTTGGCACCGGACTTCAAGACCATCGCCGATTTCCGCAAGGACAATGGCAAGGCCATTCGTGAGGTCTGCCGCGAGTTTGTCGCGCTGTGCCGCAAGCTTGATTTACTTGTAGCAGCGAGCGTCGCCATCGACGGATCGAAGTTCAAGGCCGTCAATGCGCGGGACAAGAACTTCACCGAGGCGAAGATGAAGCGGCGCCTTGAGCGGATCGACGAGAGCATCGCCCGCTATCTCTTGCAGCTCGAGACCGCCGATCGGCACGGCGACGCGGTGCCAGAGGCGAAGGTTGAGCGATTGAAGGGTAAAATCGAGAAGCTCAAGCAGGAGACCGTCCGGCTCAATGAGATCAACGCTGAGATGATGAAGAGCGAGGACAGGCAGATCTCGCTGACCGATCCTGACGCGCGCTCGATGGCGACAAGCGGCAAGGACACTGGGATCGTTGGCTACAACGTTCAGATTGCCGTTGATACGCAGCATCATCTCATCGTGGCTCACGAGGTGACCAACGTGGGCACCGATCGCCACCAACTAGCCAACATGGCTCGTCAGGCGCGCGACGAGATGGCTGTCGAAACGCTCGAAGCCGTGGCAGACCGCGGCTACTACGATGGAGAGGAGATCAAGGCCTGTGAGGAAGCCGACATCAGGGTGACATTGCCGAAGCCGATGACTTCGGGCGCCAAAGCTGCTGGCCGCTTCGGTAAACAGGACTTCGTTTATGTTGCTGCCGACGATGTCTATCGCTGTCCCGCCGGCCAGCGGCTCACTTATCACTATACGAACGTAGAGGACGGAAAGACACTGCGCCGCTATTGGACAAGCGCCTGCAAAACCTGCGCGCAAAGAGCGCAGTGCACTACAGGCCCCGAGCGCCGCATCTCACGATGGGAGCACGAAGCTGTTCTGGAGAAAGTTCAGAATCGGCTCGACCACAACCCCAACGCAATGGGTGTCCGCCGTCAGACAGTGGAGCATCCGTTCGGCACGATAAAGTGTTGGATGGGAGCAACACACTTTCTCATGAGAAAACTGCCAAAGGTGGCCACCGAGATGGCGCTCAACATCCTCGCCTACAATATGAAGCGCGTAATGACGATCGTCGGCGTGGGCGGATTGCTGGAGGCGATGCGGGCGTGAGGTCGGCCTTCTGAGCGACCAAATCAGCGCCAAAACTGCGCGATTTTTTACACGGCCTGGGCC
>NZ_VKHP01000501.1 GCF_010811875.1 Bradyrhizobium uaiense | reverse complement strand
CTGATACGTCGCATTGCTCGGATTGGACACGTTCACCAGGCTCGAGAGCGCGATCTGCGCACCGGCCGTGGCGCTCGGCAGGCTCGAGACATTCAGCGTCGGCGACGGCACCGAGACCGTAAATTGCTTCCAGCCACTCGCCGTGCCGTTCTGGATGAGCTGCGCCCATAGCGTATCGGTGCCGGATGACGTCCCGGCATCGAACACCACATTGGCGCCCGACGGCACATTGATCGCCTGGCCTGCGAGCTGCGCCACGCCGTTGATCAGGAACTCGCCGCCGGCCACCGTGCCGTTCGAATCCCACAGCTGCAACTGATACGTCGCATTGCTTGGATCGGACACGTTCACCAGGCTCGAGAGCGCAATCTGCGCACCGGCCGTGGTGCTGGGCACGCCCGATACACTCAGCGTCGGCGCCGGCACCGAGACCGTAAACTGCTGCCAGCTGCCTAGCGTGCCGTTGTTCTGAACGAGCTGCGCCCACATCGTATCGGTGCCGGCTGAAGTCCCGGCATCGAACACCACATTGGCGCCCGACGGCACATTGATCGCATGGCCTGCGGTCTGCGCCACGCCATTGATCAGGAACTCGCCGCCGGCTGCCGTGCCGTTCGAATCCCACAGCTGGAGAGTCTGATAGCCGGCACCGTTGGGATCGGACACGGTGACCAGGCTCGACAAGGCGATCAACTGACCTGCACTTGCCGAAGGGTAGTTCGCGACGTTAACCGACGGCGTAATAGGTGGTGTGGCCGTAATCAGCGTGCCCGTACCAGAATCCTGCGTTGCAGTGAAGCCAACTCCGGGATTCTGACCCAGCTGCAAATCATACGTTATTCCGCCCTCGACAACTTGAAGCATGCTGCCGGATACAACAGTGGCCGAGCCACCGGACGCGAACGCCACGCCGGTCAGATCAATGGTGTCACCGACGACGATGCCGCTGATGATGTCGCTGGGCATGGCTGTGCCGTCGATCACCAGCGTCCCGCTGGAACTGGCGAAGGTAATGCCGCCGCTCGCGATGCTTCCGGCCTGCAGTTCGACCTTGCCGCCCGAAATCGTCACCGGACCGGTCGACCCACCGGACGAAACGATTTCCGTACCGCCGGCAAACACCGCAACGTTGCTGGTCACCGCGCCGGCTACATTGAATGTGCCGCCGCTGGAGACGCTGACATTGTGGGCAGTCGCGCCGGACAGGACATTCAACATGCCGCCACTGCTGACGGTCGTGTGGTCGATCGCGCCTCCCGACGACACGTTCACCGTGCCGCCCGA
>NZ_VKHP01000004.1 GCF_010811875.1 Bradyrhizobium uaiense | reverse complement strand
CGTCGCGCAGGTCGATCGAGGGGATCTTGATCGTGACCGTGGTGCCGCTCTCTTCGTCGATCGCGAGATAGATATGGCTGCGGTGCGAGGCATGCAGCTCGCGCACGATGCGATAGCCGTCGAACAGCACCCGTGCATCGAGCAGCGGCGGCAACGGCAGCTCGGTGGGCTGGCCGAACACCTCGCTGGCATCGCCGTCGGGCAATTCGTCGATCCGGATGATCTGCGCGGTGAGATTGTCCGGGCTGCCGTTCTCATAGGCCTGTTCGACGATCGATTTCGCCGCAGCATCGAGGTCGGCAGCGCCGTCCCTGATCGTCTTCGCGAGCTGCCGCGCCGGAACGTGCTCGTAGACGCCGTCGGTCACCAGCAGGAAGGTGTCGCCGCGCTCGAGCGGAAGGTTCTGATAGTCGATCTCGAGCTGCGGGTTCACGCCGAGCGCGCGGCCGAGATAACTCTGCTGCGAGGAGATCACCACGCGATGATCGTTGGTCAGTTGCTCGAGGCTGCTGCCGGCGACACGGTAGATCCTGCTGTCGCCGACATGGAACAGATGCGCCGTGGTCGACCGGATCACCAGCGCGCTGAGCGTGCAGACGTAGCCCTTGTCCTTGTCGTAGGGATTCTGGCTGCGCCGCGTTTGCGCGTGCAGCCAGGAATTGGTCGCCTCCAGCACCCGCTGCGCCGAGGTCTTCACCGACCAGGATTCCGAGGTGCAGTAATAGTCGGTCAGGAAGCTCTTGACCGCGGACTCCGCGGCGACGCGGCTGACGCTGCTCGAGGAGATGCCGTCGGCGAGCACCACGGCGATGCCTTTCAAGCCGAGCAGCGGCTCGTCGGGGATCAGCACGCCGTGAAAATCCTGATTGGTGTCCTTGCGGCCCTGATCAGTGAATTGCCCGACCGATATGTTCAGCGCGCGCGGCATCGCCTCATGCAGGCCCCTGCGGGTCTCTCCATGACAGGAGAGACCCATAAGCCGGCCAGGATCAAGCCGCGAGGCGCTGGCGCTTCGGCGCCGTCTTCACATGCGTGGTGTAGAGCGTGAGCCCGGTGAAGGCGAGGCCGCCGGCGAGGTTGCCCAGCACGGTCGGAATCTCGTTCCAGATCAAATAGTCCATGATCGAGAACTTCGCATGCAGCATCAGTCCGGACGGGAACAGGAACATGTTCACCACCGAATGCTCGAACACCATGTAGAAGAACACCAGGATCGGCATCCACATCGCGATGACCTTGCCCGGCACCGTGGTCGAGATCATGGCGCCGACGACGCCGGTCGAGACCATCCAGTTGCAGAGCATGCCGCGGATGAACAGGGTCGCCATGCCCGCCGCGCCATGCGCTGCGTAGCCCAGCGTTCGCGCCTCACCGACATTTCCGATGGTCATGCCGACCTTGTCGGGCTCCTGCGTGAAGCCGAAGGTCGTCACGAACGCCATCATGAACGCCACCGTGAGTGCGCCGGCGAAATTGCCGACGAACACGAGGCCCCAGTTGCGCAGCACGCCGCCGAGCGTGACGCCGGCGCGCTTGTCGAGCAGCGCGAGTGGCGACAGCACGAATACGCCCGTCAGCAGGTCGAAGCCCAGCAGATAGAGCATCACGAAGCCGACCGGAAACAGCAATGCGCCGACCAGCGGCTGGCCGGTGTTGACGTTGATCGTCACGGCAAACCAGGCCGCCAGCGCCAGGATCGCACCGGCCATGTAGGCACGGATCACGGTGTCGCGCGTCGACATGAAGATCTTGGATTCGCCGGCGTCCACCATCTTGGTGACGAATTCGGACGGTGCGAGGTAGGCCATTCGTAAAGTCCCCTTGCGCAATTCGGCCGCGCCGGTTGCCTGCCGGAAGCGACGCGGGTTGATAGAAATGCTCGTCCGTTCGGGGAGATGGGGTGCAACGATTGCTCGAGACGCCCGGGCCGGGCGCCTTGATCCCCTCACCTCGGCCTTCGCTGGCTTCGGCAATCCGGAGGACGGCAGTCGTCATTGACCAATGCATTCAAAAGCAATGGATATGCCAACCGCCGACGGCGGCGGCTGGACAAAAAAATTGTTCGAATACAGATACTTAAATGGATGACCGATAGGCTAACCGGCGCGATGCCGCCGATTTATGCAGCCTGCACAGATGTCGCCCAAGGGATGCGCGCCTCTCCATCACCGTCATCCTGAGGAGCCGCGAAGCGGCGTCTCGAAGGATCGACGGCCACCAGCGGGGCCGATTCATCCTTCGAGGCTCGCTTCGCTCGCGCCTCAGGATGACGGCGATAGGGTCGATGCGCGCCGCTGCTTCACTTCACCTCGGTCCGCACCGGCGTGTTCTTCAGCCCGTTGGCATCATAGGCCTTGCGCAGCGTGCCGTTGGCGATTGCATCCGTCATGAACCTGGCGGCGAACGCTGCGGCCAGCGGATGGTCGAGCGGCACCGCGACCGCGGTGACGGTCTGCTTGAAGGTCTCGTCCAGCACGCGGGTGCCCGGAATTTTCCTGGCCATCGCGTTGAGCTGATCGCGCGACAACGCGAACGCATCGACCTCGCCGCTCTTCAACAGATTGAAGATCTCGTCATAGGTCTGATAGCCGGTGACCTTGGCGTGCTTGAGATGCGCGATCGCACCGCGCATCGTGGTGGTCGCGTTGACGGCCGCGACCTTGACGCCGTCCTGATCCAGCGCGGCAAAATTCGCAATCGTCGAGCCCGGCTTGACGATGTAGGTGGCATCGGCGACCTCGTAGTTCGGCCCGAACGTCATCCTGGTCTCGCGCTCGGGATCCCGGGGCAGGAAGGTGATATCCCAGGTGTTCCTGGCCGCCGCGTCGGTGATCTGGCCGGAATTCTGGTGCACGACGTATTCAACGGAAAACACCGAGCTGCGACGCCATCTCGCGGCCGAGATCGACGGGAACGCCGGCATAGCCGTTCTCGGTCCTGGTGCACCAGAACGCGCCGCCCGCCGGGCTGATCGCGATCGCGAGCCGGAGCTTTCCGGTCGGTGCGATCTGATCCTTCAAGGAATCGGCGTTGGCGGATGTGGCCATGACAATCACTCCCAGAACGAGGCCGGCCAGACGCAGCAGTCGCGACAACATCGGACGTCCTCCACACCGGGTCTTGCGCCCGACCGGCGCGCAACAAACCGCACGAGGCCGCTTTGCGCAAGCGGCGGTTCGCGCAAGGGAGCTATCCGTATCGGCCTATTTGACGCGGATGGTGATTTTTTCGGAGACCACCGGCGGGTTGAATGGATAATGCTTGGCGTCGCCCAGCACCAACTGCAAGGTATGCTTGCCGGGCGCCAGATCGAGCTGCGTCTCGGTCTGGCCCGCACCGAAGTGCTGGTGAGACTTGTCCGACGGGATCGGCTCATTCGGATTCAACGGCTCATCCACATCGATCAGAAGATGGTGATGGCCACTGTTCGGATATTCGTCGCCGGCATGGGTGACGCCCATGTTGCGCAGCCCGAAGCGGCACGTGAACGGGCCTTTGAGCTTGGTTCCGTTGTGCGGCCAGATGAAATACAGCTTGGTGTCTTTCCCCGCCGGCTTGTTTTGCGCGTTGGCCGGACCAGCGAGCAATGTCAGTGCTGCAGCGAGCATGATCAAGCCTGCACGTTTCATAGCTCCTCCAAACCCGGCAATTGCAGATAATCTCTCAGGGCGACAGCGCGACCCGGAAACCGTGGGTCGGGTAGCGAACATTGGTGCCGTAATTGTCGCGATTGGCCGGACGGACATAGCGCGCGTCGTTCTTCCAGGAGCCGGAACGAATGACATGGGAGCCGCAGTCGCCGCCGGGCCACACCGCACCGTCGGCCGGCGCGCCCTGGTAGTTCCGGTGCCAGCAATCCTCGACCCACTGATCGACGCTGCCGCCCATGTCGTACAGGCCAAATGGATTCGGCTTGAAGCTGCCGACCTTGACGGGCTGGTCGGTGGTAGCGTCGCCGCCGCAATCCTTACAGCCGGCGTGGCCCGATTGCATCTGGTCGCCCCACCAGTATTTCGACTGCGTTCCGCCCCGCGCCGCGTATTCCCATTCGACCTCGCTCGGAAGCCGGTAGGCCTTCTTCGTCCCCTCGGCGAGCCAGGCCACATATTGTTTCGCATCGCTCCAGCTCACATTGGTGACCGGAATGTCGTCCTTGCCACTGGCCGTGAAGCCGCAAGCCTTGGCCGCCGCGCAGGCATTCCATTCCCGCACGGTGACCGGATATTTGCCCATGGCGAACGGCTTGACCGTCACCCTGCGGATCGGCCGCTCCGAGGGATCGTCATTGCTTCCCATCGAGAAGCTGCCGCCCTGGAGCGAGACCATTTCAGGCTCCGGCACCGACGCGGCCGGAGTTGCAGAGGGCGCGGCTTGAGGCGAGGCTTGCTGCGCCGGTGCGGCCCTCGGGACCGGACTCGCAGCCTGGCCTGGAGCCGGAGGCGGGCTCGGTGCCGGCTGCTGAACGGCCGGCGATACGGCCGGTGACGGAGGCGCCTGCGCCACGTCGATCGGCTTGCTGCGCGGTTGCGCCAGCAGGTACCACAGCACGCCGCCCGCGATGATCGCGATCGCCAGCCCAAGCAACGTGAGCAGGATGGACTCGCGGCGCCGGCGTGTCCTCTGGTACGCGGCAGCGTCCGGCAGCACGCGATAAACCCGGATAGGATCGGTGATGTTCTTCACCTTCTTGTCACCGAGCGATTCGTAGCCGCAGACCATCTTGTGCTTGATCTGCTCGTAGATGCCGCCGGAGATGAAGACGTCGCCCGGCGCTGCGATCCCCTCCAGTCGCGAAGCCACGTTGACGCCGTCGCCATAGATATCGTCGGGCTCGATGATGACGTCGCCGAGGTTGACCCCGATCCGGTACTCGATCCAGCGATCTCGCGCGACCGCCGCGTTGCGGCCGATCATGTTCTGCTGAATCACGATGCTGCACCGGACGGCCTCGACCGGACTGTCGAACATCGCGATAAAGCCGTCGCCGGTGGTCTTGACCAGCTTGCCATGGTGCTCGGCAATGGTCGGCTCGATCAGATCGCGCTCGGCCCGCTTGACGCGGGTATGCGTGCCCTCCTCATCGAGTTGCATCAGCCGGCTGTAGCCGGCGATATCTCCGACAACGATCGCCGCCAAGCGCCGCGGCATCGAAGTTCCGGGCGGCTGTGTATTGTCGGACTGTGACCGGCCTGACTTGAAGTCGCGAATTTCGCCCATGGCGCTCCGGCTGCTCCAAAATACGTGCAAGGAGGCGCAACCGACGCCTTCGTCCCCGAGGCCCGGCTAAAGCTATCACACCTGCAGGCTGGAACAAAGTTCGCGAAGCGTGACCAAGTCACGAACGCCGGCAGGCGCCGATCAGCGCACCCGCTCGCCGGTGCGCATTGCCTCAACGGCAAACGGATCAGGACGCCCGGTTCAGCCCCCCTTGCGTGGCCGGGGTGCGGATCTCGCGCGGCAGGATGATCGCGGCCGCGATCGCCAGCAGGCACAGCGCGGCAAAGGCGCGCAGCATCATGGAGAAGCCGCCCTGGTCATACAGCCAGGCCACCAGGCCGACGGAGGCGCCGGCCGCGGTGAAGCCGACGAAATAGCGCACCGCATAGGCGCGCGAGCGCCATTCCTCGGTGGTGTATTTTCCGACCATGGCATCGTTCACCGTGACTTGGCCGAACGCGCCCATCACGATGCCGATCGAGACCACGATCAGCGGCAGATTGGACAGGCTCGCCGCGAAATAGAGGAACGGCGCCAGCATGAACGACAGCGGCAGCGCCACCGTCTTCAGCGAATGTTTGTCGAGCAGCCTGCCGATCGTGTACTGCGTCATCGCGCCGAACACATAGACGCCTGCGGCGATCACGCCGAGCAGCGCCGGGCTCCTGGTCAGATCGGCGAGCCGCTCCGCGAACAGTTTCGGCAACGCCACCGTCACCGCGTTGAACGTGGTCGAGATCGCGATCACCACGATCACGAGCGACAGCACCACGCGCCACATGTCTTCCTTGGCGACCCGCGCTTGCGCCGCGGCCTGCCTTGCCCCCTTGCGGTCCTCATGCATCACCGTCATCGCAAAGGCGATACCGATCAGCACGGTGACCACGCCGGGCACGATGAAGGCCCAGCGCCAGCCGAGATATTGGCCGATCACGCCGGTGACCAGCGCCGAGGAGGCAACCCCGAGATTGCCCCAGACGCCGTTGATCCCCATCTGGGCGCCGAGCTTCTCGGCATAGGACACGATCATCGCGGTGCCGACCGGATGGTAGATCGAAGCGAAGATGCCGATCGCGAGCAGCGCGGCGCCGAGCTGCAGCGGCGTCTGCACGAAGCCGACCGAGATCATCGACAGGCCGATGCCGACGAAGAAGATCACCATCATGTGGCGGCGGCTCCAGCGGTCGCCGAGCCAGCCCGTGATCAACGAGCCGGCGCCGAAGGCGATGAAGCCCGGCGTCGCATAGGGCAGGAGCTCCGAATAGGCCATGCCGAGCGCCGGGCCCATGATGATGACGGCGGCGGCGAAAATCAGCATCGCATAATGATCGATGAAATGGCCGGCGTTGACGAAGGTGATCACCCGGCTGGGACTATTCATGGCACGTCTCTCACGCGATTCTTCCATTGCTCGAAAATAGGTTATAGGTGCTTGTCCTGACGGGATGTCGCCAATGACTATCGCTGAGCCGCCAATAAGAGCCCTCCACCAGGACCGGCGCGTCACCGGCGACGGCGTCCACATGGTCGCGCGCAACTACCCGAAGGGCATCCGCCTCGACCCGCACATGCATCGCGAGGCGCAGCTGGTCTATGCCGCCAGCGGCACCATGCAGGTGACGACACCGAAGGGCCGCTGGCTTGTGCCGCCGGATCGCGCGGTGTGGGTCCCTGCCCTGCTTCCGCACGCGATCGACGTGCTCGCCGACATCGAGATGCGCACGCTGTATTTCGACCAGGCCTGGCTCGCGCGCGAACAACGCAGCGGCAGCCTCGACCATGAATTCGTGGTGCGGGTGTCGCCGCTGGTGCATCAAGCGATCCTAGCGCTGTTCGACGCCTCATGCGGACGCGAGCGCACCGACCTGCTGATCAGGCTCGTGATGCTGGAGCTGCACCAGGCCGAGGATTCCGCGACCTTCATCCCGCTGCCGCAGGAACCGCGCTGCCGCCGCGCCGCCGACATCGTGCTGGCCGATCCGACCAGGGACCACGAGATCGATGCACTGGCGCGCATGGTCGGCACCTCGGCGCGGACACTGTCACGCCTGTTCTCGGCTGAGACACAACTCTCCTTCAAGAGCTGGTGCCAGCGCGCCCGGATCGCAGCGGCGATCGAGCGCCTGTCGACCGGCGCGAACGTCTCGGTCAAGCAGGTCGCCTCCGACCTCGGTTATGCCAGCGTGCCGGCATTTTCCCACGCGTTCCGCCAGGTTACCGGCAAGACACCGACCGCCTTCGCGGAGAAAACGTGCGAAAAAACGTGAAAGCGATTTGTCACCGGGCGCAGTGAGGACAAATTATACCGCTGTCGCGCTGCGACATATTTCCGTACGATCCATGCGCTTGATTGCAGTCCTCCCGACCTTAAATCCCGTGTAAGGTCCGGCTTCACTGGATACGACCTGCTGGATACGACCCACACATGGCCAACGCCTTCTTCTCCGACTTGCTCTCGACGATTTCCGAACGCGGCCGCGTCCTGCTCGGCCGCGCCAGCCCGGCCGACGACAAGCAGGATGCGTCCGAACTTCTGGAATTGTGCGAGGCGCTGCTGTCCGGCCGCGGCGAGGCCTCCGGCACCGCGATGGCGCGCGAAGTGCTCGACCGCTACCACCACCTCGATGCCGCCGGACGGCTGTCGTTCTTCCAGACGCTGGCGCGCGATTTCGGACCCGATCACGCCCGGCTGGCGCAGGCGATCGACGCCTGGCGCGCCAAAGCCAATGGCGAGGACGCGAGCGACCTGCATTTCGCCTCCGAGCCGCGCCGCCAGGAATTGATCCGCCGGCTCAACCGCGCGCCGGGCGGCACCGGCGAGCTGGTGTCGATCCGCTCGGATCTGCTTTCATTGATGAAGGGCAACAAGGACCTCGCCGCGCTCGATCGCGACGTGGTGCATCTGCTCTCGTCCTGGTTCAACAGGGGATTCCTCGTGCTGCGCAGGATAGACTGGTCGTCTCCGGCCAATATTCTGGAGAAGATCATCCGCTATGAGGCTGTGCACGAGATCCGCGATTGGGATGACCTGCGCCGCCGCATCGATCCGATCGATCGCCGCTGCTACGCATTCTTCCATCCGGCGCTGGCCGACGAGCCGCTGATCTTCGTCGAGGTCGCGCTGACCGAAACCATTCCGGGCGCGATCGCACCGCTGCTTGCCGAAGAGCGCGAGCCGGTTCCGGTCGAGAAGGCCCGCACCGCGGTGTTCTATTCGATTTCCAACACCCAGCGCGGCCTCGGCGGCATCTCGTTCGGCAGCTTCCTGATCAAGCAGGTGGTCGAGGAGTTGCGCCGCGAATTGCCCAAGCTCGACAATTTCGTGACGCTGTCGCCGGTGCCGGGCTTCATGCAGTGGGTCAAGCAGGCCGATGACGTGCCGCTCACCGATGAGGACCGCCAGCTGCTGGAAAGCCTCGGCAAGCCGGACTGGTTCGAGAACGCCGAGCTCGCCACGCAGCTGCGCGCCGTGCTGGAGCCGCTCGCCGCCTATTATTTCCTGAAGGCCCGCACGCCGAAGGGCCGGCTGATCGATTCGGTCGCGCGCTTCCATCTCGGCAATGGCGCGCGGCTGGAGCGGATCAACTGGCTCGGCGACCTCTCGCCCAAGGGCCTGCGCGAATCCGCAGGCGTCATGGTCAACTACCTCTACCGCCTCGACGACATCGAGAAGAACCACGAGGCCTACGCCAACAACGGCGAGGTGATCGCCTCGAGCGCGGTGAAGAAGCTCTTGAAGGGCGAAGGCCGGCGGCTGCTGGACATGCGGTTGTCGTAAGCCGCCGCCGCATTACGCGGTCGCGGATCGCGGCCGCAACCCCGCCGGCAGATGCGTGTCGAGCCAGGCCGCGATCGCGCCCTCGTTGCGATGGTAGAGCAGGCCTGCGGCGATCACGGCAATTCCGATCAGCGACAGCGAGAACGGAAACCACAGCGAGTCCTTGAACACTACGTCGGCGAGATGGCCGAGATAGAGGCAGATGCCGAACGCGCCGAACACTGCATAGGCGCGCCGCATCAGGATCACGGCGACGACGATCAGGCCGACATTGAGCAGGCAGTAGATCGCCTTGCTCAATTCGGTCGAGCCTTCGGAGGCGCTGATGCCGCCCCAGAATGCCATCAGGCCGAACAGATGCAGCCAGAACGCAAAGTCGCCGTTGCGGCTGCGATAATCCACGATCCACGCCACCGCGAGGACGGCCAATCCGAACCACACCGACACCCGGCGCCGCATCTCGAAATCGGCATAGGCCGTGCCGCTGAACCATGGCGCCAGATCCATCGACATGAACCACAACGCGACCGAGATGATCGCGACGATGAAGGCGAAGCGGTAGTAGCGCAGCGCAACGACGCCGGCGGCAATTGTTGCGATCTCCATGAAGATCCAGCTGCCCTTCACCCAGACATAGAAATCCTGCACGGTTCCGGGCTTGCCGAACTTGCCCCACCAGCCGAGTTCGTCCTGGATGCCATAGACCGCGAGCGGCGCCATCGAGACCGCGATCGCGATCAGCAGGCCGCCGGGAACCCGCAAATTCTTGCCGAACCAGAGGTGATGACCTGCCACGGCGAACGCAGTGGCGTAGGCGATCGCGCAGGCCGTGAGCGCCCGACCGCCCATCTGGGTGAAGGCCAGGGTCGAGAACAGGCCCATGGCGCCGATCACGATCAGCGCGCCGGCATACCAGAGCACGTGTGCGGCATCGAACCTGGCTGGCCGGCTTGCGCCATCGGCCGTGCCTTGCCCGGCAGTGCTGGCGAGGAAGGCGAGCAGCCGCTCCAGATCAGCCGCGCTGATCACCCCGGCATCTGCGGCTTCCCGGAGATTCTTTGCTGAATATGGCATGCGGCGATCCTCATGACCGGTTCCAGGCGCCTTCCGGGGATCCGAACAGCACGCCCTCCCGAATGAGTATAGCGTAACGTGAGCAACGTTCAATTATTTCTTGAGCGTCGCTCACATAATTTCGTGAGCGAACTCAACCCTACCCGCGGCCGCCGATCGGCATCGGCCGGGCTGGATCAGTCGGCCAGCGCCTTCATTTCCGCATAGAGGTCGGACTTGCCCTCGAAGCCGATGCCCGGCAGCTCCGGCATCACGATGTGGCCATCCTCGACGCGCACGCCGTCCGGGAAGCCGCCATAGGGCTGGAACAAATCAGGGTAGCTCTCATTGCCGCCGAGGCCGAGGCCGGCCGCGATGTTGAGCGACATCTGGTGGCCGCCATGCGGGATGCAGCGGCTCGGCGACCAGCCGTGGGTCTTCAGCACCTCGAGCGTGCGCTGATACTCGCAGAGCCCGTAGGATAGCGCGCAATCGAATTGCAGCCAGTCGCGATCGGGCCGCATGCCGCCGTAGCGGATTAAATTGCGCGCATCCTGGTGGCTGAACAGGTTCTCGCCGGTCGCCATCGGACCGGGATAGAATTCGGCCAGGGCGGCCTGCAATGCATAATCGAGCGGATCGCCGGCTTCCTCGTACCAGAACAGCGGATACTCCCGCAGCATCTTGGCATAGGCGATCGCGGTCTCCAGATCGAAGCGGCCGTTGGCGTCGACCGCAAGCTGCGCAGTGCTGCCGATCTCCTTCAGCACCGCCTCGATGCGCTCGCGGTCCTCGGCGAGCGGCGCACCGCCGATCTTCATCTTCACGACGTTGTAGCCGCGGTCGAGATAGCCGCGCATCTCCTTGCGCAGCGCGCCGAGGTCCTTGCCCGGATAGTAATAGCCGCCGGCGGCATAGACGAAGACGCGCGGATTGGCGGTCAGGCCATGACGCTCGGCGAGCAATCGGAACAGCGGCTTGCCCGCGATCTTTGCGACCGCGTCCCACACCGCCATGTCGATGGTGCCGACCGCGACCGAGCGCTCGCCATGGCCGCCCGGCTTCTCGTTCGACATCAGCGTCGACCAGACCTTGTCCGGATCGAGGTTGCCGCCATCAGCATCGAGCAGCGATGTCGGATCGGCTTCCAGGAGACGCGGCGCAAAGCGCTCGCGGATCAGACCGCCCTGCCCGTAGCGGCCGTTGGAATTGAAGCCATAGCCGACCACCCGCTTGCCGTCGCGCACCACATCGGTGACCACGGCGACCAGGCTCGTGGTCATCTTGGTGAAGTCGATATAGGCGTTGCGGATCGGCGAGGAGATCGGCTTCGTCACCTCGCGGACGTCGACGATGCGGACGGACATGTGCTTTGCTCTCGCGGTTGCGGTTTGCGGCTTCTCCGCCGTCATTGCGAGCGAAGCGAAGCAATCCAGCTCTCGACATCCGCGGATGCAATGGATTGCTTCGTCAGCGGAGTTTATCATCGGGCCCGCCGAAGGCGGGACCCGTTGGCTCCTCGCAATGACGCGGGGCGATACCGTCAGGACTTCGCCTTGTCCTTGAAATACGGCTCGACCGGCCCGTGCACCTTGATGGTCAGCGGATTGCCGTAACGGTCCTTGGCGTTACCAGCGGTGACCCGCACCCAGCCTTCGCTGATGCAGTACTCCTCGACGTTGGTCTTCTCGGCGCCCTTGAAGCGGATGCCGACATCGCGGGCAAGAATCTCCGCGTTGTAGTACGGACTGTTCGGATCGACCGAAAGGCGGTCGGGGAATTGGTCGTTGGTGGTGTCGTCGCTCATAGCAGCGCCTCGATGTCCTTCTTCAATCCTTCGGGCCGGGCCGTCGGCGCATGCCGCGCCACGACCTTGCCGGAGCGATCGACCAGGAACTTGGTGAAGTTCCATTTGATCGACGGCCCGAGCAGGCCCGACTTCTCACGTTTCAGGTATTCGTACAATGGATGCGCAGCACTGCCATTGACGTCGATCTTGGCGAACATCGGAAACGTCACGGCGTAGTTGGTCTCGCAGAACGTGGCGATCTGCTTCGCATCGCCCGGCTCCTGCGCACCGAACTGGTTGCAGGGAAAGCCGAGCACGGCAAAGCCGCGCGGCGAGAGACCGGCGTGCAGCTCCTGGAGGCCCTTGTATTGCGGCGTGAACCCGCAGGCGCTCGCCGTATTCACGATCAGCAGCACCTGCCCCTCGAACTGCCGCAGCGGCATGTCCTCACCGGCGAGCGACTTGGCGGTGAAATCGTAGACCGTCGCCATCGTTCCTCTCTTATTTGCGCATGATCTCCGCGCAAACGCGTTCCGCGTTTGTCGCGAGGGAAAACCGGTACCCACTTTTCCGGATCATGCGCTAGACCACCGGATCGATTGGAGAGGACGGCGTGCCGCCGGCCTCGATCGCCTCGCCTGCCGCAAGACAGAGATCCTCGCGGTAGCGACCCGCCACCAGCTGCACGCCGACCGGAATCCGTCCCACCAAGCCGGTGGAGACGACGAGCCCAGGAAGCCCCATGAAGGGGATCGCGATCTGCGGCAGCTGCGCGTGCCACACCCGCGCGAACGAGGCCTCGTCCTTGCGGTCGAGATGATCGGGGAACGGCAGCTCGCTGGAGACCGGCATCAGCAGCACCGGATATTTGTCGAGGAAGGCAAACCAGTCGCGCGTCAGCGTGGCGCGGCGGGTCAGCGCCTGCGACAGGGCGAACGGATGCACGCGGGCGCGAACGCCGCGCAGGCAGGCCAGCGCGCCGGGATCGCCCTCGCGCTCGGCGAAGGCGAGCTGGGCCTCGTAGCCGTCGCCGAGCCAGAGCCGGGTCTGGATCTCGGCCGCCTCGCGCAGCGACGGCGTGTCGTCGATCTCCTCGACGATCCAGCCAGCATCTCGCAGTCGCTTGCCGGCATCGGCCACCGCGGCGACCACTTCCGGCACCGGGTTGAGGCCGTCGGGATTGAGGCACATCGCAACGCGCTTCTCGCGCGGCGGTCCCTCGAGCGGCACCGGCGCGTACCAGGGATCGCGATAGTCAGGCGCCGACATCGCCGCGAGCGAGATGCGCAGATCGTTGACAGTCCGCGCCAGCGGCCCCGACACCGCGCTGATCTGCGGGCCGATCGGCCGCTCCGGCAATGCCGGGTTGAAGGCCGGGATACGGCCCATGCTCGGCCGCAGGCCGTGCACGCCGCAGGCATAGGCCGGATAGCGGACCGAGCCGGCGATATCGGTGCCGTGGGCGATGTGACCGATGCCGGCCGCGACCGCGGAGCCCGCGCCGCCCGACGAGCCGCCCGGGGTGATGCCGGGATCGCGCGGGTTCTTGGTGTCGCCGTGAATGAGGTTGGTGGTGAACCAGCGATAGGACACCGCCGGACAATTGGTGCGGCCGAGCAGCACCGCGCCGGCCTTGCGCAGATTGGCGACCACGGGGTTGTCGACCTTGGCGATCAGGTCGCGCTGCGCCTTCAGTCCGTTGGTGGTGGCGTAGCCCTCCTGGTCGACATTGACCTTGATCGTGATCGGCACGCCGGCGAGCGGCCCGACCGCCTCATTGCGCGCAATTGCCGCATCGATCTTCGCGGCCTGCGCCAGCACGTCGTCCGGCCGGTGATCGACCACCGCGTTGAGCTTCGGGTTGACCGCGTCGAGCCGGGCGAGCCCGGCCTCGGCCGCCTCCTTCGCCGAGACCTTCCTGGATTTAATGAGGGAGGCGAGCTCGGCCGCCGACAGACGCCAAATATCCTGCATGAGACACTCCGTATGACGCAGGCGTTTTAGCCCCACACGAAGGGCAAGGCCAGCGGCCCGCCGCCCGATGTTTCAGCGGACATGCGCGATGTAATAGGCAAGGTCGCCGATCTGCTCCTTGGCCACCGTCTGCATCACGTCGGCCATGGTGGCGTCGTAGCCGTGGCGGCTGTTGTCCTTGTATTCGGCCAGCGTCTTGGCGAGGTAGTCCTCGCGCTGGTTGGCGATCCGCGGGACGTTTTCCTTGCCGGAGAAATCGGTGTTGTGGCAGGTGTTGCAGCGGTTCTGCTGCGCCAGCGCCTGGCCACGCGCCATCCGCGCGGGATCGCCGGCATCCGTGGGCGGCGTGGGCTTCGGCAAAGTGGCGATGAAATCGGAGAAGGCGCGCAGATCGTCGTCGGTCATCGACTTCGCCATCTCGTTCATCGGGTCGAACACCCTGAGCTTCTCGCGAAACATGAACAGCTGGATCAGCGCATAGGGCGCCTGCTGGCCGCCGAGCGACGGCGTGTTCTCGGTTTCCGACGTACCATGCTCGCCATGGCAGGCAAAGCACGCCGCAGCGCGCTCCTGGATGGTCTCGGCATTTGCGGAAAATGCGATAGAGGCAAGTGCCAGGGTGGCGATGATCGTCTTGTGCATTGGCCGCTCCGGGCATTAGCCGTCATTGCGAGGAGCCAACGGGTCCCGCCATCGGCGGGCCCGATGATAAACTCCGCTGACGAAGCAATCCATCTCTCCGCAAGTGGCGGAATGGATTGCTTCGCTTCGCTCGCAATGACGATGACGACTTTCAATTACTGGTTTGCGACCTTCGGCTTGCCGTAGCTGACGCGATAGACCGCGCCGTTCCAGTCGTCGGAGACCAGCAAGGAGCCATCCTTCAGCAGCATCACGTCGACCGGGCGGCCGACATACTTGTTGTCCTCGAGGAAGCCGGTCATGAACGGCTCGACCGACTTCACGGTGCCGTCCTTGTTGAGCCTGACGACGACGACGTCACCGCCCTGCTTCTGCGACTTGTTCCAGGAGCCGTGACGCGCGACGAAGATCACGTTCTTGTAGGTCTTCGGGAACATGCTTCCGGTGTAGAAGCGCATGCCGAGCGAGGCAGTGTGCGGGCCCATCAGGCCGACCGGCGGCGTGTAGTCCTTGCAGTTCTTGCCCCAGCCGAGCTCCTGGTCGATGATGTTGCCCTGGTAGCAGAACGGCGCGCCGAAATCCTCGCCCGCCTTGGTGACGCGGTTGAGCTCGTCTTCCGGCACCGTCTCCGACAACCAGTCGCGGCCGTTGTCGGTGAAGTACATCTGCTTGGTCTCGGGATTCCAGTCGAAGCCGACCGAGTTGCGCACGCCGAGCGCATAGACCTCGGCGCCGGAGCCATCGAGATTCATGCGGCGGATCTGGCCGTGGTCGGCGTCATGCAGCACGTTGTTGCCGGGCTGGCCAACCGGGACATAGAGCTTGTTGTCGGGACCGATGGCGATGAACTTCCAGCCATGCGCCTCGTCCTTCGGCAGCTTGTCGTAGATGACGGTGGGCTTCGGCGGGTTGTCCAGATTGTCCTCGATCTTGTCGATCTTGGAGACCTTCGAGAGCTCGGCGATGTAGAGCGTGCCGTCCTTGAAGGCGACGCCGTTCGGGCGGTAGAGGCCGGAGGCGATCACCTTGACCGAGCGTTTGCCGTCCTTGTTGACGATTGCATAGACCTTGTCGACGAGCCGGCTGCCGACGAACACGGTGCCCTTGTCGCCGAGCGCCAGCGAACGCGCATTGGCCATCCCTGCGGCATAGACCTCGACATTGAAGCCGGCCGGCACCTTCAGCTTGGCGAGCGGCAGCTTGTCGGGCGCGGCCGGCAGCGGCGGCGGCGCCACCGGCGCGAGCTTGGCGGCGGCTTCATTGTCCGGACGGCCGATCATGGGCGAGCCCGGCGGCAGCGGCTGGGCGGCAGGCGCGGCACCAGCGGCAGGCGCGGCCGCCGGCTGTTGCGCCGCAGCAGCGAGCGTGAACGCCCCCAGCATGGCACCCGCGAGCAGCAGGCTGCGCGGTGCGAACGAGTGTTGTTTCATGATGATCTCCCCTAGGTAGAAGCCGTTGTTATTGCGCCATTGACGTCGACCGGCGCCATTCGGCTTTCCGTTCATAGTCTTGCGAATTTGTCCGGACAATTGCAATCGGAAACATGCTGACATCGGCCAACGCATGGTTGTGGCCGGGCGGCCCTGTCGGCCCGTGTCAGCCCGTGTCAGTGTAGCCCGTGTCAGTGCCTTGTCATCGAGCGGTCCGGGCGATCGAGAATCGCCTCCGTGAATGGAAACTCCAGCACGATTTCGCCCTCGTCGTCGGTCACCTCGATGACCGCGCTGAGCAACGCGCCATCGGCGCCCTCGGTCTTGAGCAGTTCGCGAATCATCGCCCGCGCCATTTCCCACGCACGATCCGGATCCCGCAGGATTTCGCCGTCGGGGTCGGAGATCAGCTCGTCGCCGATACGGGTATTGAAGAAGTAGCGTGGCATCGGCAGAACTCGGCTCGGTTAGTCGCTTCCCGTCACCGGGAAGCACAGGATCGTCATCAGGACCTTCGGAGGACCGCGGGGCCCCTGTCTCTTAGTCCAAGATCACCATTCACCGTGTGGCGAACAACAGCAAAAAGGTCTGATGGCACCGGGTTTTGACGGGAATTGCGCGCACAAATTTGTGACTGGCCGGAATTCACCCTTCGCAGTGCAGCATGTCCTTGAACAGGGCAGCTTGCGAAAAATTTAAGTGGCGAACTTTTCCAACCGCAGTAGTTTAAATGCAGGGCGGAAAGTTCGTCCGGTTGCAACAAGGAGAGCCAAATGGCCTGGAAAGCACCGAAGATCGTGGAAGTGTCGGTCGGCATGGAAATCAACATGTATATGTGCGCCACCCGCAAGTAAGCGGCAGCGCTCACTACACGTTTAGCGTTTTAGCGCAGGTGGACGTCCGGCGTGACGCGCTCCCGAGCAAGGGGGCGTGTTTCAGACCCGGGGTCCACCTCGTAGCGTTTTTGGGTCCGGGTTAAACTGCTCCAGGGGACGGATCATGCTTCGTGTCGTCGTCCTGGGTGCCGCAGCTGGTGGCGGCGTTCCGCAGTGGAACTGCGGGTGTGCCGTGTGCAGGACGGCGCGAAGCGACCATCCTGAATTGCAGAGCACGCAAGCCTCGATCGCCGTCAGCGGTGATGGCGCGCACTGGTTCCTGGTCAACGCGTCCCCCGATCTGCGCCAGCAAGTGACCGCCACGCCGCAGCTGCACCCGAAGCCCGGCGCCTTGCGCCACAGCCCGATCGCGGGCGTCATCCTCACTAATAGCGAGATCGATGCGGTCACCGGGCTGCTGTCGATGCGTGAGGGCTCGCCGTTCAATATCTACGCGCATGAGCGGGTGCTGGCGATCCTGCGCTCGAACAGCATCTTCAACGTGCTGAGCGAAAAGAACGTGGCGCGGCTGCCGATCGCGGTCGACCAGCCCTTCGAACCAGCCCTGCCCGACGGCTCGCCGTCCGGGCTCGAGGTGCTGCCGTTCGAGGTTCCCGGCAAGGGTGCCTGGTATCTCGAGGGCAAGGCGCACCCGGCGGGCGCCGACGGCGTCGGCGATACGCTCGGTCTGCGTATTGCGGACAAGCGCAGCGGCAAATACTTCTACTTCCTGGCCGCCTGCGCGCGGGTGACTGACGACCTGAAATCGCGGCTCAAGGGCGCCCCGCTGGTGTTCTTCGACGGCACGGTGTGGCGCGACGACGAGCTGATCGCGGCGGGCCTTGGCAACAAGACCGGCCAGGGCATGGGACATATCGCGATGTCGGGCGATCAGGGCGCGATCGCGAGCCTCGCCGGGCTCGACATCGGACGAAAAGTGTTTTTGCATATCAACAACTCCAACCCGGCGCTGCTTGGGACCTCGGCCGAACGCAAGGCGGCCGAACAGGCGGGCTGGCAGATTCCCTCCGACGGAACGGAGATCGTGCTGTGAATGTGGTGCCTACAAACGGAATGACCGCGCTCTCGATCGGCAAGGGCATCACGCTCGACAGTGCCGAGGAGATGGAGGCAACGCTGCGCACGATCGGTGCGACGCGCTATCACAGCCTGCACCCGTTCCACCGCCTGCTGCACGGCGGCAAGCTCAACAAGGGCCAGGTCCAGGCCTGGGCGCTGAACCGCTACTACTACCAGAGCACGATCCCGCTGAAGGACGCGATGGTGATCTCGCGCTTCCGCGACCGCAACACGCGGATCGAATGGCGCCACCGCATCGAGGATCATGACGGCGACCTCGGCAATGAAGGCGGCATCGAGCGCTGGCTGAAGCTGACCGAAGGCCTCGGCCTCGACACCGCCTATGTAGAATCCACCGAAGGCATTCTGCCGGCGACACGCTTCGCCGTGGAAGCCTATGTGCATTTCTGCCGCGACCGCACGCCGCTGGAGGCGATCGCCTCCTCGCTCACCGAATTGTTCGCGCCGAACCTGCACGAGGAGCGCATCTCGGGGATGCTGAAGCATTACGACTTCGTCAATCCCGACATCATGAGCTATTTCAGCCGCCGCCTGACCCAGGCGCCGCGCGACGCCGGCTTTGCGCTCGACTACGTCAAGCAGCATGCCAGGACGCCCGCCGAGCGCGAAGCGGTCTGCAACGCGCTGATCTTCAAGACCAACGTGCTGTGGGTGCAGCTCGACGCGCTCTATCACGCCTATGTCGACGGCCAGATTCCGCCCGGCGCCTTCGTGCCGAAGACGAGCTAGGAAACAGGGTCATGGCCAGCCGCAACATCAGCGTCAGCGAGACCAGCCGGCCGAAACTGCCGCGCCACACCAAGCTGAAATTCGACGAGACGCGGCAGGTCTGGGTGATCCTGGCACCGGAGCGCGTGCTGGCGCCCGATGAGATCGCGGTCGAGGTGCTGCAGCTCTGCGACGGCGTACGCAGCGTCGCCGCGATGGTGGACCAGCTCGCGGAAAAATACGCAGCGCCACGCGAGGCGATCGCGACCGACGTGGTGGCGATGTTGCAGGATCTGGCCGACAAGGGCTTTCTCACCGAAGCGCGCGAGAGCACAGCATGAGTGACACGCTCGCCGACAACAAGACCGCATCGCCGGGCCCGAACGCGGCCCCGAGTGACGGGCTCGCCGTGCTGGAGAGCCGCCGGTCGGCGGCCGAGACCTACGGCATCCCGCTCGCGGTGCTCCTCGAGGTCACCCACCGCTGCCCGCTGCAATGCCCGTATTGCTCCAACCCGGTCGAGCTCGACCGCGGCTCGACCGAGCTCAGCACCGAGGAATGGAAGAAGGTGCTGAGCGAGCTCGCCGAACTCGGCGTATTGCAGATCCATTTCTCCGGCGGCGAGCCGACCGCGCGCAAGGACATCGTCGAGCTGGTGCAGCACGCATCCGATGTCGGGCTCTATTCCAACCTGATCACCTCGGCGGTGCTGCTGACCAAAGACAAGCTGTCGGCGCTGGCCGATGCCGGCCTCAGCCATGTCCAGATCAGTTTTCAGGGCAATGAACCCAATGTCGCGGATCGGGTCGCAGGGCTGAAGGACGCGCACAAGAAGAAGCTCGAAGTCGCGAAATGGACCCGCGAGCTCGACATGCCGCTCACGGTGAACGCCGTGATGCACCGGCAGAACCTGCATCAGCTGTCCGACATCATCCAGATGGCGCTCGATCTCGACGCCGACCGGCTCGAAGTCGCCAACGTGCAGTATTACGGCTGGGCGCTGAAGAACCGTGCCGCCCTGATGCCGACCATCGAGCAGATCGAGGAGACCAGCCGGATCGTCGAGGAAGCGCAAGCGCGCCTGAAGGGCACGCTCGCGATCGACTATGTCGTGCCGGACTACTACGCGCTGCGGCCGAAGAAATGCATGGGCGGCTGGGGCCGCCAGTTCTTCAACATCTCGCCGGCCGGCAAGGTGCTGCCCTGCCATGCCGCCGAAAGCATCACCGGGCTCGAATTCGAGTCGGTGCGTTCGAACCATTCCATCGCCTGGATCTGGCAGAACTCGGAAGCCTTCAACCGCTATCGCGGCACCGGCTGGATGCCGGAGCCGTGCAAATCCTGCGAATTCCGCGAGGTCGATTACGGCGGCTGCCGCTGCCAGGCCTTCGCGCTGACCGGCGACGCCGGCAACGCCGATCCGGCCTGCGCGCTGTCGCCGCGGCACGAGGAAATCTTCAAGCAGGCCGAGCGGGAATCCGCCGGCACGCAGAACCGCTTCCTCTACCGCAACTTCGCCGGCGGCACGCTGGAGTCGAACGACCATCAGGACAAGCTCCAGGACAACCCCAATGGCGCCTGACGCCGACGCCGGCAAGGCCGCAAGGCGATCCGATCCGTTTGCGCCGCTGACGTCGGAATTGCTCGATGTCGGCGACGACCACAATCTGTATGTCGAGAGCGTCGGGCGCGAGGGCGGCATCCCCGCGGTCTATCTGCATGGCGGCCCAGGCAGCGGCTGCCAGCCCGACCACCGGCGGCTGTTCGATCCCGAGCGCTTCCACGCCGTGCTGTTCGACCAGCGCGGTTGCGGCCGTAGCCGGCCGAAGGGCAGCCGCGACCACAACACGACGCAGCATCTGATCGCCGACATGGAGAAGATCCGCGAACGCTTCGGCTTTGCGCGCTGGATGGTGGTCGGCGGCTCCTGGGGCGCGACGCTGGCGCTGGCCTATGCGCAGGCCCATCCCGAGCGGGTCAGTGGCCTCGTGCTGCGCGCGACGTTCCTCGGCACCAGCGAAGAGCTGGAAGACGTTTTCCTGCGCGCTCTGCCGCGCTTCTATCCCGGTCTCTCCGATGACTTCCTCAACTTCCTGCCCGAGAACGAGCGCGCGGCGCCGCTTGCGGCCTATTACCGCCGCATCCTCGATTCTGATGTGGCCGTGCATGCGCCGGCCGCGCGCGCCTGGCACGACACCGAGCGCACGCTGTCGGAACACACGCCGAAGCAGACGCGGCTCGATCTCAAGGCATCGGGCGCCCTGCCCGCGACGCCGTTTATGGAGGCGCACTACTTCGCCAACGATTGCTTCATGCGGCCGCACCAATTGATGGATGAGGCCGGCAAGCTCGCCGGCATTCCCGGCCTCCTGGTGCAGGGCCGCTACGATCTGCTGTGTCCGCCCGCGACATCGCACGCGCTCGCCGCGCGCTGGCCGGGCAGCGAAGTCCGCATCGTCGATGGCGCGGGCCACATCCTCTACGATCCCGGCATCCGCAACGCGGTGATGAAGGCGATCGCGGATCTGGCGGCGAAGAGCTAGATCGGGATGAAGTTAGATTGAATCGGTTCGGCCACGAACACGATTCACCTCTCCGCGCCAAGCCGATTTAATCAAAACTCATCCCGCCCTGGGTTTCAGCCGCCGGCCGGATCGCCGACTGCCGCTTACTGGTCCATACCGACGAAACCCGGCATTCTTCTGCGTGTCGGCCGACGAGGATAAACCGGACCCACCGAGCATCGGCAAGATCGACGCAATTGACCCAACTCGGACATGTCCGTACGCCTGCGGAGTGGCTGATTGCGTTGCTACCGCCGGGTCAGCTTAATCCTTCAGCGCGGCGCTGGGGGCAGCGTCACCGCGCTGCTATTTCGTGAATCTCGGCCTTGAGGATGTCGGCGGCGTCGGCGCCGCGGGCTGAAGATTGAACGTCAGCCAGAGGTTCCAGCCCGCCGGCCGATTTTCATTGGCGAACTCGCCGTAAGCCTTCAGGTTGAGATATCCCTGCATGTCCCCGACCGGGAAAATGTAACCGACCTGCGGGCCGACGCCAACGACCCGCGACTGGAAGCAGCCGACACGGTCGCCGGAGCCGCTGTCGCAGCCGATCTGCTGATAAAGGTAACCGACGAGGCCGACCTGCCACTGCTTGGTCAGGAATTGCGACGCGCCCCAGTCGAGGTGCATGTCGACGCCGCTTTGATATTGAGTGGAGGGGTTGACGAAGTTGTAGGTGAACCCCAGCACCGCCGAAAACTCATGCCCGGTCTGTGGATTGAAGTAGGTGTAGCCGCCGCCCGCGTCGATTGCCCAGTGCCCAATCCCTAAATTCGCAAGGCGGGTCGACTGGTAGGCGCCGGCCGGGAGGTCGGCGGTAATGTAGGTCATGTAGTTGTTGACGCCGGCATTCCAGCGCAGCGCGAACTGCGGCACCAGATCGCCAAATGCAATGAGTGAACTGTCGATGCTGTCGAACCGGGAGAAGGGGAACGTTCCGCCGCCCGGTCCCGTCAATGTCCCCACAAGCGATCCCGCGAGCGACGTGGAGTTGGAGCCGTAGGCCGCCAGCAGGGTGGCAGAGGCCTGACCACCAAGCACCGGTGTCGCAAAGGTGTAGGTCCCGGCCACAAAGCCAAGATTCACATTCGCATTGACGTTGGCGCTCACGTTGACGTTCAGATTCGCGGGAATGCGGCCGAGCGTGATCTCGCGCGCCCGCGCCACGTCGGCCCCGGCGGAAACCGAGTCATGATAATAAATCGAGGTCACCGACCAGCCCGGCGCCTGCTGAGGAACAGCCGCGAGGCTGCCAAAAAATCCGGGTACCCAAAAGCTCACACCACCTTCATCGGCGCGAGCCGCTTGGGTGGAAAGCACCAGCAGAGCGGCAAGCGCCCCAACACTGAAATGCCGCTGCGAAAATCTGCGTCCCAAACCCAGTCCAAGGTACCGCATCGCTGATCCCCCGACTCTCGCGATCCCGTCGTTGCCGGGAGGCTCCGGCGACAGGAAACTCGGAAAGAATAAGCTGACGCCGCCGTTCGTCTATCCAAAATCGGCATACTTGCGCTCAGCCGGCCTTATATTGTAAAGGTTGTGTCTCACATGCCACAGCCCCGCCGCTTTTGCATAACTGTCAGGGCGCTCTCGACAAGACAACGGCTGCTGGCCCGATTGATCTAGATCAATAACAGAAGGACGCGTTGCTGGAGCATCTCGTCCTGCCTGGTTCGCAGACGCTGCGTTGTGACTTGGCCACCGCTTTTCCAGTTCTAACGACCATCTTTTCGGACGTCGCCCAAGATTCGCTTTCTCCTGTAAGGAAGGGCAAGTCGTTATGTCGACGTTGAGACCGAAGCCCTCTTCCCGCGAAGCAAGCCTTTGATCAGAGAACGCAATGGGTACCTTCTCAAAAATCGTGACACGACTTGACGGCACCACTGCGGGTGCCACCGTTTGGCCGGCAATCGGATTGTCCGCAGTCATGGTGATGGCGAGCATCCCCTCGGCGTACGCTCAACAAACCACCGGCACGCCCGGCTCGCCCAGTGCCACGACAACGATCGATGGTCGATATCTACCCGCATCGCCCCAGCAGTTTCGGGGCGACATAGGGCTCAACGCCGCGCAGTCGAAGTCGGCGTGGCCGGCGCGGGTGGTACCGCCGAAAGATGCGCCGAACATCCTCTTGATCATGACCGACGATGTCGGCTTCGGCGCCCCTGCGACGTTCGGCGGGGTGATTCCAACCCCGACGCTCGATCGTATCGCTGCCAGCGGGCTGTGCTACACCAACTTCCATACGACCTCGCTGTGCTCTCCGACCCGTGCCGCCCTCATTACCGGGCGCAATCACCACAGTGCGGGGTACGGCGTCATCGGCGAGATGGCGACGGGATTCCCCGGCTACAACAGCATCATCCCCAAGGACGCCGCCACGATCGGCCGCATTCTCACGGAGAACGGCTATCGCACCTCCTGGTTCGGAAAGGATCACAACACGCCAACCTATCAAACCAGCCAGGCTGGGCCGTTCGATCAATGGCCGACCGGCATGGGTTTTGAGTATTTCTACGGCTTCATCGCCGGCGATACCAGCCAGTGGACTCCGCTGCTGTATCGCAACACGACGCGGATCACTCCCTATGTCGGGCAGCCGGGGTGGAATCTGACCACTGCCATGGCCGATGATGCCATCGGCTGGTTGAACCAATTGAACTCGATCAATCCGTCGATGCCGTTCTTTCTCTACTATGTCCCGGGCGGCACCCACGCGCCGCATCATCCGACGCCCGAATGGATCAAGAAAGCGACCGACCTGCACTTGTTCGACAAGGGCTGGAACGCGCTCCGCGACCAGATCTTCGCCAATCAAAAGAAGCTCGGCATCGTCCCCCGGGATGCCAAGCTGACAGCCTGGCCGGATGATCTGCTCAAGACATGGGACACCCTGTCAGCCGACGAGAAGAAAATGTTCATCCGGGAAGCCGACGTATACGCCGCATATCTCATGTACACCGACCACGAAATCGGCCGCGTCGTCCAGGCGGTGCAGGACCTTGGCAGACTCGACAACACGCTCATCATCTTCATCAGCGGCGACAACGGCGGAAGCGCGGAAGGCACGCTGAATGGCACGATCTCGGAGAATCTCTCGATCAACGGCGTCAATATGACGATCCCCGAACTGCTGAAGTATTACGATGTCTGGGGCACCGACAAGACCTTCCCGCATTACGCCGTCGGATGGGCCTGGGCATTCGACACGCCCTTCAAATGGACCAAGCAGATTGCGTCGTACTTCCGCGGCACGCGCAACGGTATGGCGATCTCCTGGCCGGCGCGTATCACCGACAAGGGTGGCATTCGCAGTCAGTTCCACCATGTCATCGATATCGTGCCGACCATCCTGGAGGCGACGGGCATTCCCGCACTGACCATGGTGGACGGCATCGCGCAAAAGCCGATCGAGGGCGTCAGCCTGGCCTACAGCTTCGACAAGGCCAACGCCGAGGCGCCGTCGCCGCACCACACCCAGTACTTCGAGATGCTGGGCGTTGGTGGGCTCTACAACGACGGCTGGATGCTCAGCGCGCTGCCCAACCGCCCGCCGTGGCAACTTGTCGGCAGTGCGATCGAGAATCCCGCCACCGCTTTCAAGATGGAGTTGTACGATCTCCGGCACGATTGGACGCAGTCCACCGACGTGGCCGCGGCCAATCCTGACAAGGTGAGGGAGATGACGGACCTGATGTTTGGCGAGTTTGCCAAATACCAGGTCCTGCCGCTCGATGCTTCGGTGATAACGCGCTGGGTGTCCGAGCGCCCCTCGGTAACGGCGGGACGAAAGGTGTTTACCTATTTGATGCCGGTCACCGGGTTGCCCGACAGCGTGGCCCCGCAGTTCCTCAACACCTCCTTCACGATCACGGCGGATATCGACGTGCCGCAAGGAGGCGGCGAAGGTTCGATTGTTGCCGAAGGCGGACGGTTTAGCGGGTACGGGCCATATCTGCTGAAGGGCAAACCGGTGTTCAACTACAACCAACTCGACGTCAACTGGGTCCGCTGGGAAGGTCCCGACGCGCTCTCGCCCGGCAAGCACACAATCGTATTCGACTTCAAATATGACGGACTCGGCTTCGCCACGCTTGCCTTCAATAACCTGAGCGGCGTCGGCCGTCCCGCGACCGGAATATTAAGCGTGGACGGCAAGGTCGTCGCGACGCAGAAGATGGAGAAGACAATTCCGTTTGGTATGCCGCTCGACGAGACCTTCGACATCGGTTCGAAGACCGGCTCGCCGGTGGACGACCGCGACTATCAAATCCCGTTCACGTTCACCGGCAAGCTCAACAAGCTGACGATCTCTGTCGAACCGCCGCAGCTGACGCCCGAGGACGAGAAGAAGCTGGCGGAGGCGCATCGCGCCGCTCAGGACGCGAAGTGACTTGGCAGGGTCGCATCTCGGTGCGGCGCGGATGGGCTTGGATGACGGGCGGCTCGCACAGGGCAGCCCGGTAATGGAGAGGACATCCCATGCACCCGGTAATCATGGCCATGGCGGCGGCTACTCAATTGTTGACGCCCATTTCCGATGCTGTCCCAAAATTCAACGTCGAGGCTACTTGCAGAGCGTCGGTAGAAGCCGACAAGGCGATGAATTTGAGCTTGCCTCAAAGTTTAGACAAGTGTTTGAGCGATGAGAACTCAGCGCGTGAACAGCTGAGCCGGATTTGGTCTTCGTACTCCACGGCAGTCAGGACCCAGTGTGAGGCCGAGGCGACGATAGGCGAAGCGAGCTATGTCGATCTTTTGACCTGTCTTCAAATGACTGATGGATCAGTCACGACCTCGGCAGCAGCTTTGAGGGGCGCGAGCAAAAAGAAAAAGGCTCCAAACTAATCCGTATTGTCGCCGCGGCGCCTGCTGCCGGGGGATAGACCGGACGTCCTCATGACTTGATCCAGGGTGTTCTGGGTTGTAGTCGCGCCTTGACACTTATTAGTTGTTACAAGCATGATTGCAAACCTTCGCTGCCCGGCTCAACGTGATGCTATAGGTTGTGCCGCTGCGAAGGGCGTAGTCGGCCTCGCACTTCAGATGCTCGATCGTCTTTTCGACTGACCAAGGCGTTAAACGCTCCCCCGACGAATCGGCGCGCTAGAAAGCTGCCGAGAGATTCTCGAAATTGCTCGGGGCGGCGCTCGTAACTTTGAAACTCGTTCACTGCGAGTAGCCTATGCAAGACGTTGGCGTTGCGGCAGGCGTACCTTTGTCGGATGGGCCCGGTGAGAGGGGTATGGTCTGGATTCCGGGCGGCACGTTCCGTATGGGCTCCGACAGGCACTATGCCGAAGAGGCGCCGGTCCATCGCGTCTCGGTGAGCGGCTTCTGGATGGACCGGACGCCGGTCACCAATCGCGATTTTCGCAAGTTCGTCAACGCAACAGGCTACGTGACGTCAGCGGAGACGCGGCCTGACGCAAAGGACTATCCAGGCGCACTGCCGCACATGCTCAAGGCAGGCTCGCTGGTTTTCACACCACCGAAGCGTCCGGTCGATTTGCGCGACTGGTCGCAATGGTGGAATTTCAAGTTTGGCGCCGACTGGCGCCGGCCGTACGGCCCCCGCAGTTCGATCAGCGGCCTCGACGATCATCCCGTGGTCCACGTTGCCTATCGCGATGCTGAGGCCTACGCGAGATGGGCTGGCAAGGATTTGCCGACCGAAGCCGAGTGGGAGTTTGCCGCACGCGGCGGCCTCGACGGAGCCGAGTTCGCCTGGGGCGACGAGTTCATGCCCGGCGGCAGGCCAATGGCGAATACCTGGCAAGGCGCATTTCCGTACGAAAATCTCAGCAGCGATGGCTACGCGCGCACCTCACCCGTCACCGCATTCCCGGTAAATGGCTATGGCCTCCATGACATGATCGGCAACGTCTGGGAGTGGACCACAGATTGGTGGTCCACCAGACATGAACCCGATGCTGCCAAGGCGTGCTGCATTCCGCACAATCCGCGCGGTGGGCAAGAGCAAGCCAGTCACGATCCGTCTCTGCCCAAGATCAAGATTCCCCGCAAGGTTCTCAAAGGCGGCTCGCATCTCTGCGCGCCGAACTACTGCCGTCGCTATCGCCCGGCTGCGCGCCATGCGGAAGCGGTGGATACGTCCACGAGCCACGTTGGTTTTCGATGCGTCATGAGGAAGGGAGCAGATTATGAGCGAGGACAAGGATAACACCTCACGCGATATGAGCCGTCGCAATGTTTTGCTCGCGACGACAAGCCTGGCTGCCGCGTCCGCATTGGGCGCCGCCGCATCGGTTGAAAAGGCACTGGCCCAGGCGCAGCAGGCACCGAGCGGCCAGCGGCCCAACATCGTCGTCATCATGGGCGATGACATCGGCATCTGGAACATCGGTGCCTACCACCGCGGCATGATGGCTGGACGGACACCGAACCTCGACAAGCTCGCGGCCGAAGGAATGCTGTTCACCGATTACTATGCCGAGGCAAGCTGCACCGCCGGCCGCGCCGCCTTCGTCACCGGCGAACTGCCGATCCGTACCGGCATGACGACGGTCGGCCAGGCCGGCGCTCCGACCGGGCTTCCGGCGGAAGCGGCGACGATCGCCACCGTGCTCAAGTCAATGGGCTACGCGACCGGCCAGTTCGGCAAGAACCATCTGGGCGACAAGAACGAGTTTCTGCCGACCGTGCACGGCTTCGACGAATTCTTCGGCTATCTGTACCACCTCGACGCCATGGAGGATCCAGCGCACCCAGCCTACCCCCAAGAGCTGCTGAACGTGGTCGGTCCGCGCAACATGGTTCACTCGTGGGCAACCGACACCGACGATGCCACGGTCGACCCGCGTTGGGGCAAGGTCGGCAAGCAGAGGATCGAGGATGCCGGCACCCTCTATCCCAAGCGCATGGAGACGGTGGACGATGAGATTCGCGACTTTGCCGTGAAATTCATCGAGAAGGCCAAGGCCGACAACAAGCCGTTCTTCCTCTGGCTTAACCCGACGCGCATGCACATCGTCACTCACCTGTCGCAGAAGTATGAGGCGATGCGCAACTCGAAGAACGGCTGGACGATTCATGAAGCCGGCATGGCGCAGCTTGACGATATCGTCGGCGAGGTGATGAAGAAGCTCAAGGACATGGGTGTCGACGAGAACACCATCGTCGTCTTCACCACCGACAACGGCACCGAGGTGTTCACGTGGCCCGACGGCGGACAGACGCCATTTGCTCAAGCAAAAGGCACGATCATGGAAGGCGGTTATCGTGCGCCTGCCATGATCCGTTGGCCAGGCCGGGTGCCGGCCGGCAAGGTCGAGAACGGCATCATGTCGGGGCTCGACTGGTTCCCGACGCTGGTGGCGGCCGCGGGCAATCCGAACATTGCCGAGGAGCTGAAGAAGGGCAAGCAGATGGGCGACCGCACCTACAAGGTCTATCTCGACGGCTACAACCAGATGGACATGATCACCGGCAAGGGGCCGTCGAACAGGCATGAGATCTGGTATTTTGGCGAGAGCTCGCTAGGTGCCATACGCATCGACGACTACAAGTACCGCTTCATTGACCAGCCCCAGGGTTGGCTGGGTGAAAAGACCAAGGTCGACGTGCCTTACATCACCAATCTGCGCCTCGATCCTTTCGAGCGCACCGGCTGGCCCGATAACGGCACAAAATCCGGTGCCCAAGAATACTTCGGCTGGTTCCAGTACGAATTCTGGCGCTTCGTGTTCATCCAGCAGAAAGTGGAGGAGCTGGCCAAGACAGCCATCGAATTCCCGCCGATGCAGAAGGGAGCGAGCTTCAATCTCGACGCGGTGAAAGCCCAGATCGAGGCGGCGAGGCATGCCGTGGCAAGGTGAAAGGACCGCGATTGACTTCGTGCCGATGCGAAAAGATACAAGTTTCAATCTGGAAGCCGTCAAGGCGCAGATCGAGAAAGCCATGCAATCGCACGCCGGCAAGTAGAATACGCGATCGGCGGGCGCCCAAGCCCTGGGGCGCCCGTCTGGACGACCATCGTCGCAACTGGGCGACGACCAAGCTCGCATTTCCGATGTTGGCCCATACCGACGAGGCCCAGCATTCTTCCGCGTGTCAACTGACGAGGGTAAGCCGGCCCCCACCGAGCATCGGCAAGATCGACGCAATTGACCCAGAGCGATCCAGGGGTGCGCGAGCTGCGCTCCGTTGAGCGGCAGTTTCCAAGCGCAGCTAAGCCGTCCCGCGCGGATCACCATCAACTCAACTCATTCGCCGGCGGCCTCATCACCGTCGACCGTCGCCGACGGCGCAATACTCGGCGAGGAGGAGCAGGCCTCAAGCATCGACTTCGCAACGGCGTCGCTTGGGAACTCTTCCAAAACGTCCTGGTAGCGACGGGCGGCCTCGCCGAACTCTCCCCTCTCGAAATACTCCGACGCTTCCCATGTCATTTGGCTCAGCCTTACGTCACGGGGTCGAGCTTCGATCTCCGGGTCGCCGCTGCCGGTTATCCCAAGCAACTCATACACCATGAATTCCTGTTTACGGCCCTTGACCTGAACGTGACGCAAGGGCCGCACCACCACCCTGGATGCCACGGCAGCGAGCATACTGTCGCTGATGCAGATCGTCGTCCCGAATGCCTTGTTCAAGCCCTCGAGCCGGGCGGCGACGTTCACCCCGTCGCCCATGACCGTGTAACTCAGTCGCGCGGTTGAACCGACATTGCCGACCAGGACATCCGCGCAATGCAAGCCGATGCGCAGCGTCAGCGGCCGCCGACCTTCCGTGCTCCATGTCGCGTTCTGCTGTCGCATCCGCCGTGCGGCCTTGAGCGCGCCGCAACAGGCGCGCAGCACATGGTCGTCGCGATGCGCCGGTGCGCCCCAAAACGCCATGATGCCGTCGCCGATGAACTTGTCCACCGTGCCGTGCTCCTCAGTGATCGCCTGCGAGACGGTCTCAAAATAGACCGACAATTGAGCGAGGAGATCGTTCGGCGCCATGTGCTCCGCGAGACTGGAAAAATCCTGCAGATCGGCAAACAGCACCGTCATGAAGCGCGGTTCGACACCGAGCGTCAGCGGAACGCCGGATTTGGTCAGTTTGCGCACCACATCCAGGGGCACGAACGAGGAGAACGAGCGCAGCGAGGTTTCGAACAGCGACAGCGCCGTCTGCAGCTCCTTGATCTCCCGGATGTTGGATGACGGCCGCGTCGCGTGCGAGAATGTGAGGTCCTCGACCGATCGCAGCTCCCGCGAAACGTTTTCAATTGGTCGCGATAGCCGCCGCGAGAGCACATAGATCAGCAGCAGTTCGATGCCGGTCAGGGCGGCGATCAGAACGATCATCTGCCGATTCGTTCGCTCTAGGGTCCCGACAAAGTCGTCGGTCGGCGTCAGGATGATGATCTCCCACGGTTGTCCGAAACTGCCGGGATAGCGAGTGAAAGAAGCGCTGATCTTCTCGCCGCTCTGTGGCGAGCTGAAGAAGAAATCCTCGCTGTTGGTCTCCTTCTTCAGTCGATAGGCCTCGCGCAAGTCGGCGTCGGCGATGGTGTCCAGCCTGGCAAGCTCCAGCCGGTTGTTCTCGAATCTTACCGTCTTCTTGGGGTCGGGATGCGCGATAATGGTACCCTTGGTTGCATTGGCGATAACCGTAATGCTGTGGGGGCTCGCACGATGAATGGTCAGAAACTGCGATAGTATGTCGAGCGTGATATTGGCGCTGGCGCAGCCGATGAATGCATCATGCCTGATGATCGGAACCCGGACGAAGATGACGGGGTATCCAGTATCCGGATTGAGCGCCGGTTCCTCTATGGTGAGGGCGCGGGCGTCCTTCGCGGCCTGGTACCCCCGCAGAGTTCTGACATCCATGATTTGCTCGACATCGTAACTCCCGACCACATGGGACCAAGTGTCAAAAAACGTTCGATGCCGGACCCGTCGCGGGGAGCCGGAAAAACTGTCGATATAGCTCGAGTGCCAGTTCGCGTTTGGCGGAATTGCGGAGTCGGAGCGCCTGCGGTCGTCATCGATCCGGGTCACGACCCGATGATAGCCGTCTTCAAAGCTGACATAGGCCGCGTCAATCTGCGGCGCCGACGTGAGCGCCCTGTAGAGCAGATCCCGGCTGTCTTCCTTTCGAAATACCTCCGGGTCCTCTGCGGCTACCGCAGCGAGCAGCTCAAGCGTAGCAGCGACCGGATTGATCAGGTTCCCTGCGTCCTCGATGCTGACCTGCCTGGTCTTGGCCACAACGTCGTGGAGGGTCGCGTTGATCGCCGCAGCGTTTTGTCGATAGTTGTACACCAGGATGAAGATCAATACGGGAATGCTGAGAAGGACGAACAACCCCGACATCACCGCGCTGAGGTGTATCGCTCCGAATGCGCGTGCGCTCCGGTAAAAGGTCCAGCCCAGCGCGGATACGAGAATTGTCGCAAGCAGGCCCCACAGCAGCGGGGCCTGCAGCCTCGTCAGCCATCCTCCGCTGTCTGGCTCGTAGATCAGCCCCGCGGGCAGCTTCGCCTCGCTCAACATTCCGAGGTCGACATAGGCGTCGGCGATGGCCTTCCAGCGCGCGCTGCTCTGATCGCCGATCGGCCTCAGATGCGGCTGGATCAGCAACTCGGTCCGCGCCGCCTCGTACAGCAGCGCCTCGCGGGATTTCCTTGAGGAGTATTTGCGCAAGATCAGGTCGACGATTTCGTCCTTGTGATCGAGTGCGTATTCCCAACCCTTCAGGCTCGCGGCGCGAAATGCGCGCACGCGCTCGGAATGCTCGGCCACCTGCCGTTTGGAAGTGCACAAGCTGTCGCCGTAAAAGTCGAACCCGTAGGCGCGTGGGGCGAACATCAGATACGGCGTGCCCAACTTTTCGAGCGCGTAAGGCTCGTTGGTGCTGTAGGCGACCATCGCATCCGCCTTGCCGCTGAGCAGATCGCGGGAATCGCCGGTGTGGGCAACGCGCGGAAGGCTCGCGTAGTCGACCCCCTCGCGCTTGAGCATGGCGGCGATGTCGTCGCTGCCGGGGGCATCCATCAAGCGGTGTCCCTTCAATTCCGAGACCGCGCGGATGCCGGTGCGGTGCGGCACCAGGATGACGGCTGGGGAATGCTGAAAGATCGCACCGAGGACGACGACGGGCGGTGCATCGGGCTTCTTAAGCAAAACGCCTGTGGTGCAGACTCCAAAATCAGCCTTGCCTTCCTCGACTGCCTTCATCGCGTCTATGTTGGGGCCGCCCTCGCGAATGTCGACGTCGAGCCCGGCACTCCTATAGAAGCCGCGATCGAGCGCCGCGTAATAGCCAGCGAACTGGAACTGATGCAGCCATTTCAGCTGCAGCGACACCTTATCCGCCGCTGAACAGGGGTCCGCTACCAACAGAGTGAGCAACGCAAAGGCCAGTCGTCCCATTGAAACAGCAAGCTGCGAGAGAGCGCTTCTGCTGGTCGCATCGTGGCTGAACGCCGCCTCAAGGCGTTCGAGGCCAAGACTCCGCAGCCAATTCCCGAGGCCCATGGTTGCGTCCCTCGAACGTCACCGACCCACTGGCAATACCGGTTAGACTGGCCCACCGTTCAACGGTTGCCTATGCGAAATCGGCTGTGTGCTGCCGCCGTTACTTCAGCATCCCCGTATGATCAGCGCGCCGGTCGGAAACTCTGCGAACGGAGCGAGTGGCCGCTTGATCTAGATCAAAGTGAGACCGTCGAGTCGCGGTTCTGGAGCAGCGTCCGCCGCGCGACCTCGACCCGTTCGTCGGCGATGCGGCGCCGCCATTGCAGGATTTCTGAATAATAGAAGAATGCCGCTGATTTGCCCGACGTGTCAACTTGCCAAGTCGAACACCGGGCTCCCGGCGGCACCTTTGCATGGGGTTGTTTTCGATATTTTGGCAGTGCCTCCTCAAACTAGGTTCAGATCCTTCGGCTTGATGCCGGTGAAGATGCGTTCGAGGCTTGCTTGCTGCAGACCGTAGACGTGCTGGATCAGACCGGCGAAGAACGCCTTGTAGTCGGTCAGGACCGGATAATCGCGGTTCTGGAACAGCGTCGCCTGCGTCACCTGGACCTGCTCGCCGGCCATGCGTCCGCCGTTGATGCCACCGCCCATCACCCAATAGACGCTGCCATGGCCATGATCGGTGCCGCGATCGCCGTTCTCGCGGAAGGTGCGGCCGAATTCGGAGATCACGACCACGACCGTGTCGCGCCACATCGTGGGACCGATTTCCTCGGAGAAGCCGGCAAGGCCCCTGCCCAGTTCGCCGAGACGGTCGGCGAGATAGCCGGTCGCCGCGCCCTGGTTGACGTGGGTGTCCCAGCCGCCGACGTCGACGAAGCCGAGGTTGAACTGCTCGCGCATCAGGCGGCCGATCCGCCGCGCCGACAGCTCGAAGCCGCGCGGCGACACGGCGCCGCGGTTGGCCGCCATCATCTCCTCGGAGACCGATTTGTAGACGTCGTCGCGGACCCGAAAACCTTCCGACACCGAATTGGCCAGATCGCCTTTCGCATACATCTCCCGGATCAGCCGCGCCTGCCGGTCGTCGACGCCGGGCTTGCTGACGCTGGCGATGCCGATGTTCGGAATCTGGTTCTGGCCGCGGAAGACCAGCGGCAGCTGGTCGGTGAAGGAGATCGGCTTCACCCGCGTCAGCTCGGTCGCCAGCCGGCTCATAAAGCCGGAGTGGTAGTCGCGGCTGCCGCCGACCGCCTGCCCGAGCTCGATCGTGTCCTGGGTCTCGAAATGGCTGCGCGAGAGGTCATCGCTGGTGCCGGCAAACGGAACGAAAGCGATCTCGCGCCTGGCCCACAACGGATAGATCGAATCGCGCAAGCTTGGATGCAGCCCCCATCCGGCGTCGAGCGCCAGTGCCGCATTCGGATTACCGGCATCGGGCCGCGCGACCGCAAGCGTCGGTCGCGAGGCGTAGTAGAACTCGCTGCCGACCGGCACCACCACATTGGCAGCGTCATAGGCGCCGCGCAGGAATACGACGAGCAGGCGCGCGTCGGTCGCGGGTGCCGCCCAGACCCGGCCGGCGACGGTGAGCGAAGCGGAAGCAGCGAAGGCCTTGATCAGGTCACGGCGGTTCATTGGCGAACCTCCCTTTCAGTGCATGAACTCGGGTGACGACAGAAACAGCGTGTTCCAATCCTGCGGCGAGACGGCCTGGTCGAGCGCGGCAAGCGTGGTCGGGCTCAGCGTCTGCCTGATGTTGCTGAAGTAGAGCCCGTTCATGACCAGCGGAAACGCCGGCTGGTCGACCGCGTTGGGCTCGTTCGGCTTGAACAGCCCGGCCGAACCCGAGCCGATCGCGCGCGCGATCTCGAAACGCAGCATCATCTGCCCGGGACCGTTCCAGGCTGCCGACAGCATCGAATAGCCGTCGGGAGTCTCGTGATTGAACAGACCTTCGGACAGGCGGTTGAGCCAGCCCTGGATCGGCAGCGTATTGAGGACGACCTTGCTGTCGTAGGCGAGCCGCACCGACGACATCACGTAGAGCATCGGGTCCTTGAACTTGGCGCCGCCCTTCAGGCTGGCGGCGAACTCCGGCGCATGGACCAGCGTCGCCATCACCGCCGCGATATCGCCGTCGGTCTTCTGGAAGGTCTGCGCCATTTGCTGCACCAGCGTTGGCGGCGGATTGTCCGACACGAAATAGGTCGCGAGCTGCTTTGCGATATGCGTGGCGGTCGCAGGATGGTGGCAGAGGATGTCGAGGGCCTCGTCGACCTCTGCGAGACCGCGGCCCTTGATCTGATGGCCGAGGAAGGTCTTGTCGCCGAAATCGTGGCGCGCCGGATTGAATTCGAACGCGCCCTCGCGGACCAGCTGGGATTGCTGCTCGGGCTTCAGCTTCGGATCCTCCGACTTGAAGTCGATGCCGACGCCGGTGAGGATGCGCGCCAGCGCCTCGACATCGGCCTGGGTGTAGCCGGAGCCGACGCCCATGGTGTGCAGCTCCATGATCTCGCGGGCGTAGTTCTCGTTGAGGTGACCGGCCGCGTTATCGGCGTTGTCGAGATAACGCAGCATCACCGGATGATGCAGCGTCGCCGAGAGCAGGTTGCGGAATTTGCCGAGCGCGTTGACGCGGATCGCGCGATCCTCGTAGTCGCCGACCAGCACGCGGATGTTGGACTTGTACTGGTGGACATTGAAGTGGTTGAACCAGAACCAGGTCAGCCGTTCGCGCAACTGATCCGGCGCGTAGAGCGCGCGCAGGATGGTGCGGGCCGCGGCCTGCCTGGCGCGGTCGTTCATGGCCTGCTGGTAGACCTGTTGCGCGGCCTTCCGCTGCTCGGGATCGGCGACCTGGTTGGCGGATTTGCCCTGCTGGTCGAACGAGACCGCAATGTCGAACGGGAAGCGATGCACGTCCGGCATCGCCTCGATCTGCTTCTGGACGGCGGCCGGCAATGCGGTGTTGACCGGATGCAGCTGCTCCTGCAGCCAGCGCTCGACGCCGACTTCGCGCAGATGCGCCGCGCTCGACGCATTGACGCCCCAGGTCAGGCGATCGAGCAGCGCGATTTCCTGCGCCGCGAGATCGGCTGCCCGAGCCGGCTGGTGGAACACCACCAGCCCCGCGATCGTGCCGATCACTAGAGCCATTTCCGTTCCGATGGAATTGGAACGGAGCTCTAGATTTTTGTTTTGACGCGTTTTCTTCACGCGAACCGGCATCCACTTCGCTCGAAAACGCTCTAGGTTCGCGACTGTCCGCGATCCGAGTGTGGCCGTGATGCTCATGAAGGCTGACCTGCTCGGCTCATGGTGTCATGCCCTCAGTGTTTGCACTTGCCGGGAGGACATGCCGGCGCTGCTGCGCGTGGTGCGGGCGCGGGCCTTGTCGGCGGCGCCGCCATCCGCGGCGGCGGAGCCGCGCGTTGCGCCTGCACCGCCGGTCGTGGCGGCGGTGGCGGAGCGGCGCGCGGAGCCGGCGCGGGTGCCGGTCGCGGCGCAACAGCCGCAGCACGCGGCGGCGGGGCCGCACGCTGCGGAGGTGCAGACCGTACCGGTGCAGCGCGAGAGACCGGCGGCGGCGACACCGCGGCATGCGCGGGTGCCGAATGCGCGGCCGGCGTCGACGGTGCCGATGTCGCGCGGTTCGCCGGCGACGGTGCCGCTGCAGGCTTCACGTTTGTGGTCGGCGCGGTCGCAGCATGCGAGAGCGGTTGCGCCCCCGGCTTGCCGGCGGTCGCGGGCGAGGCCGGCGCACTTGTCGCCGGGGCGCCGGGCTTGCCCTGAGCAGCAGGCTGCCCATTGGCAGGCGCCGTGGCCGTCGCCGGCTTGGCGGGCGTCAGCGCGTTCGGCTTTGCGCCGGATTGCGCGGCGCCAGGCTGCGCGGCACCAGGTTGCACGGTGCCCGGCTGCACGGCGCCATGCTGCTGGGCGGGATTGGCCGGCGCGGTCGCCGACTGCGGCAGCGGCGGTCCATTCTTTGCGCCCGGCAATGTGTGCGCAGCCGGCGCGCCCATCGCGTTCGGCGCGGCAGGTGCGTTCGGTGCAGCGCCAGGCGCTCCTATGGCTGCGCCCTGGGCCGGCGTCACGCCTTGCGGACCGCCCGGCTGCGCCAGATTGGCGCGCTGCATCGCTGCGGCCGGCAGTTGCGGTGCCGCCGTGACCGGTGCGCCGCCCATTGCCGCCGTCACCCCGGCCGCATGAAGCTGCGCCGGCGTCGGGTTGGGATTGTTGATCACCGTGTTGATGACCGTCGTGTTGTGGATGTTGTTGAACACGATGTTGTTCTGCGGCGGCACGACATAGGCCGGGGCGGCGACATAGGCCGGGATGGCCACGAAGAACGGCGTCGGCAGCACGAACAGGCCGATCGGCGGCGGCGGCGGCGGCAGCACGACGAAGTCCGGCGGCGGCGGCGGCAGGAAGAACAGCGGTGGCGGCGGCGGCGGCGCGAAGGCGAACACCGGATCGCTGTAGTACAGCACCGGACGGTCGACATAGACGATCTCGTCGGGCGGCGGCGGCGGCACGTCATAATCGATCGCCGCGAACTGCGGCGGCGGCTCCAGCGCGGCCGACAGATAGGAGAGCCGGCGCCTTGCGTCGTAAGCATGCGGCCCGCGCGGATAACGCCGCAGGTACGACCAATACGCATCAGCCGTGTCGGCGTTGTAGGTGCGCCGCCAGGTGATGGCCTCGCGCCGCGCCGCCACGATCGCGCGCACGCGCTTGGCCAACGGATCGGTCGGGTAGGCCTGCAGATAGTCCTCGTAGCCTTGCAGCGTGTCGCGCTCCAGCGCCGCGGCATAGGCATCCTGGGCCGGGAAATCGCGGATCGGCTTGGTGCGCAGTCCGGCATCGACCTGCTGCGGCGGCGCATCCGGCTTGCGCTCGAAGAACATGAAGGGCGCGTCGACCTTCTGCGCATTCCACGGGATCTCGGCACCCTTGGTCATCTCGTTGACGCGCAGGCGGACGCGGTCGAACACCTCGGGCAAGGTCAGGCCGCCGGCGCGAATCATCTCCGCCAGCGCTTGCGCGTAGGGTCCGTAAGGCGGCGCGCCGTCGGGGGCGACGGTGCCGGGCGCCGAATTGAAGGCGATCAGCATCTTCGGATCGGGATCGACCAGCGCAAGGCCGCCGGCCAGCGGCTGGCCGTCCTTGGCGAAGGAATTGCTGCGCGCCGCGTCGAGCACGATCACACCGGCCTTGATCGGCAGCGCCGACAGCTGATGGCTGTAATCGGAGATGCGAATCGCCTCGACCGGCACGTCGGTGTCGCGGGCGATCTTGGCATCCACCGGCACGAAGTAATTCTCGCCGGTGAGCTGCACGCCGTAGCCGGCGAGGTAGACGAAGGCCACGGCGTTGGGCCCCGCGTCCTGCACCTTCTGAATGAAATCGCGGAACGACTTGCGGAGCGTCTCGGCATCGAGATCGCGCGCCCCGACCACGTCGAAGCCGGCGGCCTGCAAGGTCTGCGCGATCAGTCCGGCATCGTTCGCGGCGGTCTGCAACGCACTCGCCTGATAGGCGCCGTTGCCGACGACGAGCGCAAGGCGTTTCTCCTGGTCCTGCGCATGCACGGGAAGCGACGCAAGCGACACCAGACCGACGATCAATGCCCACAGAATGCGCGCCATAGTGGTCGTCCCTTTTCTTCTCAAGAGTTGGCGTAACGGATGGAAATGCTACTTCCGTGAATACGCGCTGAACAGGATTGCGGCAATTGTGGCAATCCTTGGTCTGAGCCGTCCTCGCCGCCCCGGACCCGCTTCCCTGACCAGCGCCGTTCGGCGATATTATGCAGATAAAACAGGCAAAAAAGGAGCACTCGATGCCAATCGCCGGACAAGGCATGCTGCTGACGTCGATGGATATCGACAGCTTACACGAAGCTGAATTCAATCGCTGGTACGACCGCGAGCATCTCGAAGAACGAGTCGCGATCGACGGATTCCTGGAAGCCCGCCGCTACGTCGCCCATGACGGCAGGCCGAAATATCTCAGCCTCTACTCGACCGCGACCTTCGACGTGCTCGAGAGCCCGGCCTACCGCAAGGCGCTCGCCAGCCAGACCGACTGGTCGAAGGCCAACATCGCGCGCTTCCAGAACATGATCCGCGGGGTTTCCCGCATCACGATCAGCCGCGGCGTCGGCCGCGGCGCAGCGCTCGGCATCATCCGCCTGCGGCCGCCGGCCGACGGCGCGGACAAACTCCGCGCTGCATTGCGGGAGCAACTCGATCCCGCCGCGCGCGACGGCGTCATCTCGATGCACCTTTTGGAGAACGATCCCGTGCTGTCGAAGCCGCTGACACCGGACGCCGACAAAGTCGATCCCGGCGCCGGCGACTGGTTCGTGCTGATCGACGCCACCGACGTTGGCGCGGTCCCTGCGGCCGCAGCGGCCGTCACCGGCAACGCTGCCTTGAAGCAACTGGTGGTCACCAGCGGCGTCTACAGGCTGTTGTGGGATATCGCCAAGAGCGATCTTCCGCGCGCGTAACAAGCGCGGCTTGAAGCGCGCTTTGGCGGTGCGATCATGCTGCACCGCCACATAACGAAATCGAGATTAACGCTGAGCGCACATCAGCCGCGCGAAAGCAGATGATCAGACAATTTAGCCTTTGCCTTCTCTGGAACGGCTCTAATAAGATAAACCTATGATCCAATTCAAAAACCAGAACAACGCCACGTGAGCGTTCGTCGTCAACGATAAGGCCGCGCGGTCAGGCATTTTCGCGCGGGTCAAAGGTAGGAATGAAACCGACTGATATCTCGGCGCCGGATTACTTTCATAAAGTAGTCGATTGCCAATGGGCCTGCCCCGCACACACCCCCGTTCCCGAGTACATCCGGTTGATTGCTGAGGGGCGTTACAGCGACGCCTACATGATCAATTGGAAGTCCAACGTGTTCCCCGGCATTCTCGGGCGCACCTGTGACCGTCCATGCGAACCCGCATGCCGCCGCGGCCGGGTCGAGGACAATCCGGTCGCGATCTGCCGCCTGAAGCGCGTCGCAGCCGACTTCAAGGACGACATCAAGCATCGCCTGCCGAAGCCAGGGCCGAAGAACGGCAAACGCGTCGCGCTGGTCGGCGGCGGCCCCGCCTCGCTCGCGGTGGCACGCGATCTCGCCCCGCTCGGCTATCACTGCACCGTGTTCGACGGCGATCCCAAGGCCGGCGGCATGATGCGCAGCCAGATCCCGAAATTCCGCCTGCCCGACAGCGTGATCGACGAAGAGACCGATTACATTCTCAACCTCGGCGTCGAGTTCAAGGGCGGCCAGCGCGTCGACAGCCTGAAGCAGCTGCTCGCCGAGAACTACGACGCGATCTTCGTCGGAAGCGGCGCGCCGCGCGGCCGCGAGCTGGACATTCCCGGCCGCACGGAAGCCACCGCCAACATCCATATCGGCATCGAGTGGCTGGCCAACGTGTCGTTCGGCCACGTCGAAAAGATCGGCCGCCGCGTCATCGTGCTCGGCGGCGGCAATACCGCGATGGATTGCTGCCGCACCGCGCGCCGCCTCGGCGGCGAGAGCGTCAAGGTGGTCGTCCGCTCCGGCTTCGAGGAGATGAAGGCCTCGCCGTGGGAGAAGGAAGACGCCCTCCACGAGGACATCCCGATCCTCAACTACATGGTGCCGGTGGCGTTCAAGCATGTGGCCGGCAAGCTGATCGGCGTCATCTTCCAGAAGGTGAAGGCGGAGTACGACGCCAAGGGTCGGCGCAATCTGGTGCCCTCGGGCGAGCCGGACGAGACCATCCCCTGCGACGATGTGCTCGTTGCGGTCGGCCAGGAGAACGCGTTCCCCTGGATCGAAGCCGATTGCGGCATCGAATTCGACAAGTGGCACATGCCGAAGGTCGACCCCAAGACGTTCGTCTCGACCAATCCCAAGGTGTTCTTCGGCGGCGACGCCGCGTTCGGGCCGAAGAACATCATCTGGGCGGTGGCGCACGGCCACGACGCCGCGCTCTCCATTCACAAGATGCTGTCCGGCGAGGACATCAACGAGCGCCCGCTGCCCGAGGTGCACGTTTCCTCGCAGAAGATGGGCATCCACGAGTGGAGCTACGACAACGACATCTCCACCGACAAGCGCTTCAAGGTGCCGCATCGCGACAAGGTGATCGCGCTGAAGGACATCCGCGCCGAGGTCGAGCTGGGCTACGACCTGAAGCTCGCGCTCGGCGAAGCGGAGCGCTGCCTGAACTGCGACGTGCAGACGGTGTTTGCCGCGCCGCTGTGCATCGAATGCGACGCCTGCGTCGACATCTGTCCGATGGACTGCATCAGCTTCACCGAGAACGGCGAGGAGGATGATTTGCGGCAGCGGCTGAAGGCGCCCTCGCCGCATCACGACCAGGCGCTGTACGTCTCCGGCGACCTGAAGACCGGCCGCGTCATGGTGAAAGACGAAGACGTCTGCCTGCATTGCGGACTGTGTGCCGAGCGCTGCCCGACCGGCGCCTGGGACATGCAGAAGTACCTCATCGATATGGTTCAAGCGGGATCAACATGTCAGTCCAAAGCCCGATCAGCAGCGTAAACGACTTCGTCGTCCGCTTCGCCAACGTCAACGGTTCGGGCTCGGCTTCCGCCAACGAGCTGTTCGCGCGTTCGATCCTGCGGCACGGCGTGCCGGTGTCGCCGCGCAACATCTTCCCCTCCAACATCCAGGGTCTGCCGACCTGGTATGAGGTGCGCGTCACCGAGGACGGCCATCTCGGCGCCCGCGGCGCCGTCGACATGATGGTGGCGATGAACCCGCAGACCTGGGACAAGGACGTCGCCTCGATCGAGCCCGGCGGCTATCTGTTCTATGATTCGACCAAGCCGATGCCGACGTCGAAATTCCGAGAGGACATCACGGTCATCGGCGTGCCGCTGACCGCGATCACCAACTCGACCTACACCGATCCCAGGCAGCGCCAGCTGTTCAAGAACATCATCTATCTCGGCGCGCTCTGCGCCCTGCTCGACCTCGATCCCAAGCTGGTCGAGCAGCTGATCGGCGAGCAGTACAAGGGCAAGGAGAAGCTGCTCTCCTCCAACGTCCATGCGCTGCATCTCGGCCGCGACTGGGCGCTGCAGAACCTGAAATGCCCGATCGGACTGCGGGTGAAGAAGTCCGACAAGGTCGGCGACCGCATCTTCATCGAGGGCAACAGCGCCGCCGCGCTCGGCGCCGTCTATGGCGGCGCCACCGTGTGCGCCTGGTATCCGATCACGCCGTCATCGTCGGTCGCGGAAGCCTTCACCAGCCACTGCAAGAAGTACCGCCACGATCCCGAAACCGGCAAGGCGAAATACGCGATCGTGCAGGGTGAGGACGAGCTCGCCTCGATCGGCATCGTGATCGGCGCCTCCTGGAACGGTGCGCGGGCCTTCACCGCGACCTCGGGTCCGGGCATCTCGCTGATGACCGAGTTCATCGGCCTGTCCTATTTCGCCGAGATCCCGGCTGTGATCATGAACATCCAGCGCGCCGGCCCGTCGACGGGCATGCCGACCCGCACCCAACAATGCGACGTGATCGCCTGCGCCTATGCTTCGCACGGCGACACCAAGCACGTGCTGCTGTTCCCGGAAGATCCGGCGGAGGCGTTCGAATTCGCCGCCGCCGCGTTCGATCTCGCCGAGCGGCTGCAGACCACGATCTTCCTGATGCTCGATCTCGACATCGGCATGAACCACCGGCTGTGCCGCCCGCTGAAGTGGGATGACGCGAAGCAATATGACCGCGGCAAGGTAATGACGGCGGAGATGCTCGAGGAGGGCCGCGACTTCGGCCGCTACCTCGACGTCGACGGCGACGGCATCCCCTATCGCACCTATCCCGGCACGCATCCGACCAAGGGCTCCTACTTCACCCGCGGCACCTCGCGCGACCGTTACGCGCGCTATTCCGAGGAAGGCGCCGTCTACGCCGACAACATGCAGCGCCTGGTACGCAAGTTCGAGACCGCGCAGGACATGGTACCGCGGCCGTTGCAGGCCAATGCGGCAAAGCCGACCAAGTATGGCGTGCTCTATTTCGGCTCGACCTCGCCCGCGATGGACGAGGCGATCGGGATTTTGGAGGCGCGCGGCCATCAGCTCGACCGCATGCGCATCCGCGCCTTCCCGTTCCACTCCAGCGTCGCGAGCTTCATCGCCGATCACGACTTCGTCTACGTGGTCGAGCAGAACCGCGACGCGCAGCTCCGCCAGCTGATCGTCAACGAGAACGGCATCGACCCGGTCAGGCTGGTGCCGATCCTGCACTATGACGGCACGCCGATCACCGCGCGCTTCATCGCCAACGCGATCGGCGACCACCAGGATCATCTCAAGGTGACCCCTCTCCGCAAGGCCGTGACATGACCTACATCGCAAAGCCGAAATTTCATCATCCCGGCCTGAAGAAGAACGAGCTGGGCTATACCCATCGCGACTACGAGGGGAAGATCTCGACCCTGTGCGCCGGCTGCGGCCACGATTCGATCACCGCCTCGATCATCGAGGCCTGCTACGAGCTGTCGATCGAGCCGCACCGGGTGGCCAAGATTTCCGGCATCGGCTGCTCGTCGAAAACCCCGGACTATTTCCTCGGCAATTCGCACGGCTTCAACTCGGTGCATGGCCGGATGCCGTCGGTCTTGACCGGCGCCAACCTCGCCAACCGCGACCTGATCTATCTCGGCGTCTCCGGCGACGGGGACAGCGCCTCGATCGGCTTCGGCCAGTTCGCGCATTCGATCCGGCGCGCGGTCAACATGACCTATATCGTCGAGAACAATGGCGTGTACGGCCTGACCAAGGGCCAGTTCTCGGCGACCGCCGACCGCGGCTCGAAGTCCAAGAAGGGTGTCACCAACACCGACAACGCGATCGACCTGGTCGCGATCGCCTTGCAGTTAGGGGCCACCTTCGTGGCGCGCAGCTTCTCCGGCGACAAGACGCAATTGGTTCCCTTGATTGCCGCTGCGATCCGCCACAAGGGCGCGTCCTTCATCGACGTGATCAGCCCGTGCATCGCCTTCAACAACCACGCCGGCTCGACCAAGAGCTTCGATTATGTGCGCGAGCACAATGACGCGGTGAACCGGCTCGACGTGCTGGTCGGCCGCGATCCGATCAGCGTCGACTATGCACCCGGCACCGTGCAGGTGGTCGAGCAGCATGACGGCTCCAGGCTCGCGCTGCGCAAGCTCGACGCCGACTACGATCCGCATGATCGGCTCGGCGCGATGACCTTCCTGCAGAGGCATGCGGCCAAGGGCCAGATCGTCACCGGCCTGCTCTATGTCGATCCGGAGGCCGAGGACCTGCACACCCATCTCGACACCGTCGAGACACCGCTCAACACGCTCGACGAACAGGCGCTGTGCCCCGGCTCAGCCGTGCTGGACAAGATCAACGCCAGCCTGCGTTGAGGTTTGAATCTGGTTTCAGATCGGGCCTTCCGGCAACCACCGGAAGGCCCGATTTGCGTTTGGCCGGCTACTTGTCGCTCAGCACGTCGCCGAACAGTGCCCAGGACTTGCCGTCGAACCGTGCCATCTGGATCTGTCGAATCGGCGTCACATTGTCGGGCTCGGTCTGCACCTTGATGCCCGGCAGCAGCATCGGCAGTTCAAGTGACTTCAGATTGGTCGCCTGCTTGATGATGTTGTCGCGGCTGTAATCGCCGTTGCAGTTCTTCAGAACCGCCGCCATGACCTGTGCGACCGTATAGCCCTGCACGTTGAAGAGATCGCCCGCGCTCGCATTCGGCTGATACTTCTTCATCCAGGCCGCAAACTCCTTCTGCGCGGGATCGTCGGCCCAGCGCGGATCGGTCGGGTCCTTCAGATAGAGGCCGGTCACGACCCCGATCACATTCTCGAGCCCGGCCGGCTCGAGCACCGCCGAGACCGAGTTGGAGACGGTCGGCAGGATGGTCAACGGCTTCCAGCGCATACTCGCCGCCTTGCGCAGCGCCTGCGCCGCGAATTTCGGCGTCGCCTCGGCGAAGAACACGTCCGCGCCGGACTCGCGCATCGTCACCATCTGGGAATCGATAGTCGGGTCGGTCGTGAGGTAGGTGGTCTCGGCCACGATCTGGCCGGCATGCTCGCCAAGCCCGTCCTTGAAACCCCTGAGATAATCCTTGCCGGCGTCTTCGTTCGGCGTGATCACCGCGATCTTCGCGTCCGGCTTGGTCTTCAGGATGTATTTTGCGTAGAGCCGACCTTCGAGCTCGTAGGTTGGATTGAAACCGACCGTCCACGGGAATTGCTTCGGATCGTTCCAGCGCGTCGCGCCCGAGGACACGAACAACTGAGGCACCTTCTTGATGTTCAGGTACTTCTGCACCGAGATATTGGGCGCGGTGCCGACCGCGCTGAAGATCGCGAGCACCTCGTCCTGCTCGACGAGCTTGCGCGTCTGCTCGACGGTCTTCGACGGCGAATAGGCGTCATCGAGACTCTCGAAGTCGATCTTGCGGCCGTTGATGCCGCCCTGATCGTTGAGCATCTGGAAATACGCGGCTTCGGCGCGCGCGATGGTGCCGTAGGCCGACGCCGGGCCGCTGTAGGGCGCGGTGTTTCCTATTCTGATCGCGCTTTCGGCTGCGATGGATGGCGGGATCGTGGCGGCCGTGAGCGCGGTGAAGGCGAGCAGGCCCGCCAGGCGAGAGCGAGTTGACAAGAGCATATCCTTTTCTTGGTTTTCTTGACGCGGCGCACATTATCAATCGCGCCCGAGCAGGCAATCACCAAGAAAGCCGCCGCGAAATTTCCGCATGCCGGCCATCACGTTCGCGCACAGAACGTGATGTGTTTTCAGAGCCTGCAATGTTGCCGGAATGTTCATGATGTGAGCCTTCGCCGGACGCGAAGGTTCACCGAGCAAGATCTGCATTCCGCACGGCGGGCCGCGCCGCACTCAGGTCAGCGACAGCGTCATCCTCAAGCCGCGACCGCTGCCGCGCGTGGGCTGACGACGTATTCCTTCAGCACCTTGTCGGTACCGTCAACTTCGGTCAGCGCGACGTCGTAGGTCCAGAGATCGGCGAGATGCTGCAGCACGCGCCGTGCGTCGGTCTCGTTGAGCTGCGCGCCCTTCACGGTGGTGTGACGCAGCATCAGGCGGCGATCGCCGTCGAGATCGACATCCACGACCTCGATATTGGCGTCGACGAAGCCGACGTCGTATTGCCGCGCCAGCTCGCGACGAACCCGGCGGTAGCCACGCTCGTCATGGATCGCATCGACCTTGATCCCCTGGCTTTCGGCGGGGTCGTCGTGCAGATGGAACATGCGGAAGCGCCGGATCAATGCCGGACTGAGGAACTGGTTGATGAAGCTCTCGTCGCGGTAGTTGCTCCAGATCTCGCGCAGCACGCCCTCGACGTCACCCTTGCCGGCGATGTCGGGGAACCAGTCACGGTCTTCGTCTTCCGGATTCTTCACGATCCGCTCGATGTCCTGCATCATCGCAAAGCCGAGCGCATAGGGATTGAAGCCGGAGTAGCGGCGGTCGTCGAACTCGGGCTGGAACACCACATTGGTGTGCGACTGCAGGAATTCGAGGAAATTGCCGTCGGTGATCCGGTCCTGCTGATGCAGCCGGCTCATGATGCGGTAATGGACGTAGGTCGCGGTGCCTTCGTTCATCACCTTGGTCTGGCCCTGCGGGTAGAAGTACTGCGCGATGTGGCGCACGATGCGAATGAGCTCGCGCTGCCAGCCTTGCAGGCGCGGCGCGGTCTTCTCCAGGAAGTAGAGGATGTTCTCCTGCGGCAGACCGAGCAGCGCGCGGCGCCGCTCGGCAGTGAGCGCGGCCTTGCTCTTGGCCTTGGTGTTCGGCACCGTCCGCCACAAATCGTTGAACACGGCCTCCTCGTGCTGGCGGCGCTCGCCGGCACGCTTCTCCTCGGCACGCAGATCGAGCGCCTTCTTTCCGGGATAGCGGTCGACGCCATGCGACATCAGCGCATGCGCGGCGTCCAGCGTCCGCTCCACCGTCTCGCGCCCATGGCGATCCTCGCAGGCCGCGATGTAGCCTTTGGCGAATTCGAGATAGTCGAGGATGCCGTCGGCATCGGTCCACTGCTTGAACAGATAGTTGTTCTTGAAGAAGTGATTGTGCCCGAACGCCGCGTGCGCGATCACCAGCGTCTGCATCGTCGCGGTGTTCTCCTCCATCAGATAGGAGATGCACGGCGAGGAATTGATCACGATCTCGTAGGCGAGGCCCATCAGGCCCTTGCGATACGACGCTTCCTGGAAAGCGAACTGCTTGCCGAACGACCAGTGCTTGTAGAACAGCGGCATGCCGACCGACGAATAGGCGTCGAGCATCTGCTCGGCGGTGATCACCTCGATCTGGTTGGGATAGACGTCGAGCCCAAGCTCGGTGCGCGCGATCTTCTCGCAGGCGTCGTGAATCCGCTGCAAGGTCTGGAAATCCCAGTCGGCGCCCTCGAACAGCCTTTCCCCGGAAGAACCCATTACGCTACACCCTTTCCTGCTTGGCTCGGCGCTTGAACAGGTCCTGGAACACCGGGAAGATCTCGCCGCGTTCGCTGACCTTGCGCATCGACAGTGGCTGGCCCTCGTTGCGCAGGCGCTCATAGAGCGTCCAGAGCGAGGAGTCCGGCATGTCGAAGGTATAGTTGGCGGCTTCACCGACCTCGAGATAGGCGAAGAACTGGCAGACCGGCAGGATCTTGTCGGTCAGCAGTTGCCCGGTCAGCCCGCTGTCCGAGGTCATGTTGTCGCCGTCGGAGGCTTGCGCAGCGTAGATGTTCCAGTCGGCCGGACGGAAGCGGGTGCGCACGATGTCGTTCATCGCAACCAGCGCGCTCGACACCAGCGTGCCGCCGGAAGCCGGCCCATGGAAGAACGTATCCTCGTCCACCTCCTCGGCGCGGTCGGTGTGCCGGATGAACACGATCTCGACGTGCTTGTAGCGCCGCTTCAGGAACACGTAGAGCAGCATGTAAAACCGCTTTGCCAGGTCCTTCATGTGCTCGGACATCGAGCCCGAGACGTCCATCAGGCAGAACATCACAGCCTGCGCCACCGGCTTCGGCACCGTCTCGAAGCGGCGGTAGCGGATATCGATCGGATCGATGAACGGAATTCGCTTGGCCTTGGCCTTCAGCGCCTCGAGCAGCGCCAGCAGCTCGGTGCGGCGCGTCTCGTCGTCGCACTCTGCAAGCTCCGCCTCGAGCGTCTCGATCTCATCCTTGCGCGGCCGGCGCAGCGCCACGCGTCGCGCCAGCGCCCGGCTCACCGTGCGACTGATCGAGATGTTGGCGGGCGAGCCCGATGTCGCATAACCCGCGCGGCGGATACCCTCGCTCTCGGTCTCCGCGAGCTTGCGCTTGGCAAGATCGGGCAATTCGAGGTCGTCGAGGAAGAGATCGACGAATTCCTCGCGGCTGAGCACGAAGCGGAAGGCGTCTTCGCTGTCGCCCTCGCCCGCGCCGGAACCCTTGGCGCCGCCCTGGTTCGGGCGTTGCAGCCAGTCACCCTCGACGAACTTCTTGTTGCCCGGCATCACCATGTCGCGCGTGCCGCCTTCGCGCCGGAAACGCGGCTCGTCCATGCCGTCCAGGGGGATGGTCACTTCGCCGCCCTCCAGGACATCCTTGATGTCCCGGTCCTGAGACGACTTCTTGACGGCTCCCTGCACCAGCGCCTTGGCGCGGCGCAGGAACCGCTGCCGGTTCTCCAGGCTCTTGCTACCCGGATTCAACCGCCGATCGACGATATGCATGACCACGTTGCATCTGCCTCACCGGATGCGATCATGACCAGTCGCATCGCATTTTTCTTGGACGGGACGGAACGGGACGAAACGGAAAGCCGATGCCGGCTTTCCGTTTCGTGTACTAGCCGGCCTGCTTCACCCGCATGTACCACTCGACGAGGCGGCGGACCTGGCGCTCGGTATAGCCGCGCTCCACCATCCGCTCGACGAACTCGCCGTGCTTCTTCTCGGTCTCGCCGTCCTTCTTGGAGCCGAACGAGATCACCGGGAGCAGATCCTCGACCTGCGAGAATATCCGCTTCTCGATCACGTCGCGGACCTTTTCGTAGGAGGTCCAGCTCGGGTTCTTGCCGTTGTTGTGCGCCCGCGAGCGCAGCGAGAACTTGACGACCTCGTTGCGGAAGTCCTTCGGGTTGGCAATGCCGGCCGGCTTCTCGATCTTGGTCAGCTCCTGGTTCAGCAGCTCGCGGTTCATCAGCTGGCCGGTGTCGGGATCCTTGAAGTCCTGATCCTCGATCCAGGCGTCGGCATAGTCGACGTAGCGGTCGAACAGGTTCTGGCCGTAGTCGGAGTAGGATTCCAGATAGGCCTTCTGGATCTCGTTGCCGATGAACTCGGCATAGCGCGGCGCGAGGTCGGCCTTGATGAATTCGAGATAGCGCTTCTCGGTCTCGTCAGGCAGCTGCTCGCGGCGGATCGCCATCTCCAGCACATACATCAGGTGTACCGCATCGGCGCCGACCTCCGTGGTGTCGTGATTGAAGGTCGAGGCCAGCACCTTGAAGGCAAAGCGGGTAGAGACGCCGTCCATGCCTTCGTCGACACCGGCTGCATCCTTGTATTCCTGCACGCTGCGCGCCTTCGGATCGGATTCCTTCAGGCTCTCGCCGTCATAGACTCGCATCTTGCCGAATAGCGTCGAGTTTTCGTGCTTGCGCAGCCGCGACATCACCGAGAAGCGGGCCAGCGTTTCCAGCGTGGCCGGCGCGCACGGCGCGGCGGCAAGCTCGGAGCCTTGGATCAGCTTCTCGTAGATCTTCTGCTCCTCGGTGACCCGCAGGCAGTACGGCACCTTGATGACGCAGATGCGGTCGATGAAGGCCTCGTTGTTCTTGTTGGTCTTGAAGCTCTGCCACTCGGCTTCGTTGGAGTGCGCGAGGATGATGCCGGTGAACGGGATCGCACCGATGTTCTCGGTGCCGATGTAGTTGCCTTCCTGCGTCGCGGTCAGCAACGGGTGCAGCATCTTGATCGGCGCCTTGAACATTTCGACGAACTCGAGCACGCCCTGGTTGGCGCGGTTGAGGCCGCCGGAATAGCTGTAGGCGTCGGGATCGTTCTGGGCATAGGTCTCGAGCTTGCGGATGTCGACCTTGCCGACCAGCGAGGAGATGTCCTGATTGTTCTCGTCACCGGGCTCGGTCTTGGCGACCGCGATCTGGCGCAGCCGGGAGGGCTGGATGCGCGCGACGCGGAACTGCGAGATGTCGCCGCCGAAGGCTTCGAGCCGCTTGTAGGCCCAGGGCGACATCAGCCCGCTCAGCCGGCGGCGCGGAATGCCGTACTTCTCCTCGATCATCGGCCCGAGCTGCTCCGGATCGAACAGTCCGAGCGGGCTCTCGAACACCGGCGACAGCTCGTCACCCGCCTTCAGCACGTAGATCGGATGAATTTCCATCAGCGCCTTGATGCGCTCGGCGAGCGACGACTTGCCGCCACCGACCGGCCCGAGCAGATAGAGGATCTGCTTGCGCTCCTCGAGGCCCTGCGCGGCGTGACGGAAGAAGCCGACCAGCCGCTCGATCGTGTCCTCCATGCCGTAGAAGCCGGCGAAGGCCGGATACGACCGTATCGTACGGTTCAAAAAGATACGGCCAAGGCGTGGGTCCTTGGCCGTGTCGATCATCTGGGGCTCACCGATTGCCGCTAATAACCGCTCGGCCGCATTGGCATATCGCATCGGATCACTTCGACACGACTCCAGATACTCGGCCATCGACATGTCGGTCTGGCTTCGCGCTTCAAACGACCTTGCGAAGGCGTTGAACAAAGAATCGTTGTACATGATCCCTCTCTCCACGATATGTATCGCCGCACGGCTGACACGAGTCGTAACCAGAGCGTCCAAGGATCGAATCAGCGTCGGCACGCTGGGTCCATTGGACACTCGACCGACTCACTTCGGCAATGCACGGCGCGTGCACCCTCTGCCTTATCAACAGGCAGGAAGCTTAATGGTTCATCAATATCCCCCATTGGTAGCCTGTTTTTAACGGTTGTAACTCCTCAGCCACATCCGTGGTTTACCGGGGCCCAGGCTTCCTAGGCGGACTTCCGAGCGGGGCAACTTCCCCGTCCGGAGATGAACGTTGGCCTCCCTGAAAACGTGTGGCTGTCCAGCCTTGGCGTCAAGATGCGCACGTCACAGATTCGGATGAACAAACATTCAGAAGCCGTTGAACGTGCCTCCTTCTTGCCGCGACTAAGGCAACGAGCCGGCGCAGTTCCACGCGGCACCATTGCCGCGCTGTAAAGATGACACCTTGAAGGCGCGGGCTATTCCCGAGGCGGACATGAAGCAGACGTTTCTTGTTGTCGCAGTTGCCGCCGCAGCCTGCGCCGGCGCGGCGTCGACCGTCCAGGCGCAGGAAGAGGTCGACAAGGCGGTCGACAAGGGCCTGGCAGCCGCCTTCGACAACAGGATGTTCGCAGGCCCGCCCGGCGCGAAAGCCTATGCCTGCTTCGTGCGGCGATACGATGCAGATCATCTCGCGCGGCATCCGAAGCAGAAGGTCCGCGCGATGAAGCTTCTGGTGTCGGCCGAAGACGCGCCGGAGGACAAGACCACCAACTACTCGTTCCGCCTCGGCGTCGCCTACCGCCACCGCTCCGGCAATTTCGACTCCAGCGGCCATTGCAACCACGCGACCGCGACCGAGTCCGGACACGAAATACGCTTTGAATGCGGCGTGGATTGCGAAGGCGGCGGTATCAGCGTGGCGCTGTCGAAGGACGATAAATACGCGATCGCACGCCTGAGCAGCATCAGGATGTGGAATCACAACAAGCCCGACGTTGAGGCGAGCGAAGAGCTGCTCGCCGGCGCCGACGACAAGATCTTCCGCGTCGATCGCGCAGGCCTGAGCGAATGCGCCGAACTCGTGACCGACCGCAAGGAACTCGCGGCGCTCCGTCACAAGTAATAGGCTCGCACAAGCGATGGGCTTGGTCAGGTCAACAATAATTGCGCGAGGGACGCCATGCACCGACGCAGTATCCTGTGGGGCACGCTCTCGGCGATCGGCGCCGCCTTCGCGGCGTCGCGGGCGACTGCCGCCACCGAACCATCGCCGCAGAAGCTGAGGGTGGTCTATCACCTCGACGACCTCGACAAGGTCAGTTTCGTGATCGGAAACATCCAGAACCATCTCGACGGCGTCGGCGGCCCCGGCAATGTCACGATCGCGCTGGTGGTGCACGGCCAGGCGCTGAAGGCGTTTCATTCGTCAGGAGCCAATCCTGACCTGTCCAAGCGTGTCAGGCAGTTCAGCAAGGATGGCATCGAGCTCGCCGCCTGCGGCAACACCATGAAATCGCAGAACATCGGCCTGAAGGACCTGCTTCCCGGCTTCGTCGCGGCCGAGCGCGGCGGCGTGGTCCGCATCGCCGAGCTGCAATCCCAGGGCTATCTCTACCTGCGGCCCTGACGCGCGGTCGCGCACCGCAACGCGTCATAAAAATGTGCTGAGTTCGGGGTCTGCTCGGACCGCGTCCGAGGGGATCGAACTGTTGTGAATGGCGTTATCCCTTGGGAATGCTGATATTCCGCCCGGGCCCCCAGCCATGTTGACAATCCCCCTCCGCGCCCGAAAGCTGCCCGGGAACCCAAAAATCGACCCTCGATCGAACGAGAACAGGCACCCATGAACCCCGTCAAAGCACTCGAAAATCACCGCCAGGCCGTCTGGCTGGACTTCCTCGCCCGCGGGTTCGTCGCCAAGGGCGACCTGAAGCGGCTGATCGAGACCGATGGCGTCAAAGGCGTGACGTCCAACCCCTCGATCTTCGAGAAGGCGATCGGCAGTTCGGACGAGTATGACGGGGCGATCGGCCAGGCCCTCAAGAAGGGCGACCGCTCGGTCGCCGACCTGTTCGAGCATCTTGCCGTGGTGGATATCCAGCATGCCGCCGACGTGCTGCGCCCGGTCTACGATCACAGCCACGGCGGCGACGGCTTCGTCAGCCTCGAAGTGTCGCCCTATCTCGCCATGGACACCAAGGGCACGATCGTGGAAGCCGAGCGGCTCTGGAAAGACGTCCACCGCAAGAACCTGATGGTCAAGGTGCCGGCGACGCCGGAGGGCCTGCCGGCGATCGAATATCTGATCGGCGAAGGCATCAGCATCAACATCACGCTCTTGTTCTCGCAGGAGGTCTATCGCCAGGTCGCGGAGGCCTATCTCAGGGGTCTGGAGAAGTACGTCGCCAAGGGCGGCGATCCCTCCCATGTCGCGAGCGTCGCCAGCTTCTTCGTCAGCCGCATCGACTCTGCCGTCGACAAGCAACTGGACGAGAAGATCGCAAAGGCCAACGATCCGCACGAAAAGGAACGGCTCGCGGCACTGAAGGGCAAGGTCGCAATCGCGAATGCAAAGCTCGCCTACCAGGACTACAAGCGCCTGTTCTCGGGCCCGCGCTGGGACAGGCTGACAGCCAAGGGCGCCAAGCCGCAGCGGCTGCTGTGGGCGTCGACCGGCACCAAGAACAAGGACTACAGCGACGTCCTCTACGTCGAGGAGCTGATCGGCCCCGACACCGTCAACACCGTGCCGCCGGCAACGCTCGACGCCTTCCGCGACCACGGCAAGGTCCGCGATAGCCTCGAGGAGAATGTCGAGGACGCTCGCCACGTGCTGGAGGAGCTGGAGAAGTCCGGCATTTCGCTCGATGCGATCACCGAGGAACTGGTGAAGGACGGCGTCAAGTTGTTCGCCGACGCGGCCGACAAGCTCTATGGCGCGGTCGCCCACAAGCGCGCCACCTCGCTCGGGGGCGGCATCGACCAGCAGAAGCTGGCGCTCGGCGCGACCATTTCGAAGGCAGTCGAGAAGAGCACCGAGGAATGGCGCACGTCGGCCAAGATCCGCCGGCTCTGGCACAAGGACAAGTCGGTCTGGACCGGCGATGACGAGGACAAATGGCTGGGCTGGCTGACCAGCGCCGCCTCCGCCGACGTCGCCGACTACGAGGATTTCGCCAAGCGCGTGAAGGGACAGAACTTCACCGACGCCGTCGTGCTCGGTATGGGCGGCTCGAGCCTCGGACCGGAAGTGCTGGCCCAGACCTTCCCGCACAAGTCCGGCTTCCCGCGGCTGCACGTGCTCGACTCCACCGATCCGGCGCAGGTTCGTGCGATGGAGGAGTATGTCGACATCGCCAGGACGCTGTTCATCGTCTCCTCCAAATCCGGCGGCACCACCGAGCCGAACGTGATGAAGGACTACTTCTTCGACCGGGTGGCAAAGGCGATTGGCAAGGACAAGGCCGGCCATCGCTTCATCGCGGTGACCGATCCCGGCTCGTCGCTGCAGAAGGTCGCGATCAAGCAGGGCTTTGCCCGCATCTTCTACGGCGATCCCGCGATCGGCGGCCGCTATTCGGTGCTGTCGCCGTTCGGCCTGGTGCCGGCGGCGGCGGCCGGCATCGACCTCCGCAGCCTGCTCGGCCATACGCTCGCCATGGTGCGCTCGTGCGGCGCCGACGTGCCGCCGCAGGAGAACCCGGGCGTCCAGCTCGGGCTTGCGATGGGCATCGCCGGGCTCGAGGGCCGCGACAAGGTGACGATCTTCGCCTCGCCCGACGTCGCCGATTTTGGCGCCTGGGCCGAGCAGCTGATCGCGGAATCGACCGGCAAGGACGGCAAGGGCCTGATCCCGATCGAGGGCGAGACGATCGGCGACGCGACAGTCTACGGCAACGACCGCTTCTTCATCGACCTCCGCACCGAGGGTGAGAGCGACGCCGCGCATGAGGCGAAGCTCGCCGCGCTGGAGGCCGCCGGCCACCCCGTGGTTCGCATCGTGATGAAATCGATCGACCATATCGGCCAGGAGTTCTTCCGGTTCGAGATCGCAACCGCGGTGGCAGGCTCGATCCTCGGCATCAACCCGTTCAACCAGCCCGACGTCGAGGCGGCCAAGATCAAGACGCGCGAGCTGACGGCCGCGTTCGAGAAGACCGGGTCGCTGCCGGCCGAGCAGCCGGTGGTGTCGGCTGATGACGTCGAGATCTACACCGACGCGCAAAACGCCGAGGAGCTGCGCAAGGCCGGCGCCAATGGCGACCTCAATTCCTGGATCAGAGCCCACCTGTCGCGTTCCGGCCGCGGCGACTATGTCGCCCTGCTCGCCTATATCGAGCGCGACGGCGACACCATCGACGCCATGCAGGCAATGCGGCTGAAGGTCCGCGACGCCAAGCACCTTGCGACCTGCGCCGAGTTCGGCCCGCGCTTCCTGCATTCGACCGGGCAGGCCTACAAGGGCGGGCCCGACAGCGGCGTGTTCCTGCAGGTCACGACCGATGACGCCCACGACCTGCCGGTGCCCGGCCAGAAGGCGAGCTTCGGCGTCATCAAGGCGGCGCAGGCGCGCGGCGATTTCGACGTGCTCACCGAGCGCGGCCGACGGGCGCTGCGCGTGCATCTCAAGGGCGATCTCACCTCCGGGCTCGCGGCGCTCGACGCCGCGATCTCGGCTGCACTGAACTGACGGAGGCCCCAGATGCAACTCGGCATGATCGGCCTCGGGCGGATGGGCGGCAACATCGTCCGCCGCCTGATGACCCAGGGCCACACCACCGTGGTCTATGACAAGGACCCCAAGGCAGTCGCGGCGCTGGTCGCGGACAATGCCACGGGCGCTTCGTCGCTGGAGGACTTTGTCCTCAAGCTGGAAGCGCCGCGCACCGCCTGGGTGATGCTGCCGGCCGGCAAGATCACCGAAGCCACCATCGAGGCGCTCTCGAAGCTGATGCAGCCCGGCGACGTCATCATCGACGGCGGCAACACCTTCTGGCAGGACGACGTCCGCCGCGGCAAGGCGCTCAGGGAGCGCGGGCTGCATTATGTCGATGTCGGCACCAGCGGCGGCATCTGGGGCATCGAGCGCGGCTACTGCATGATGATCGGCGGCGACAAGCCGGTGGTCGACCGCCTCGACCCGATCTTCAGGACACTCGCGCCCGGGATCGGCGACATTCCGCACACCCAGGGCCGCGACGGCCGCGATCCGCGCATCGAACAGGGCTACATTCACGCCGGTCCTGTTGGCGCCGGGCATTTCGTCAAGATGATCCACAACGGCATCGAATACGGCCTGATGCAGGCCTATGCCGAAGGCTTCGACATCCTGAAGAACGCCAACATCGAGGCGCTGCCGCCGGAGCATCGCTTCGATCTCGACATCGCCGACATCGCGGAGGTCTGGCGGCGCGGCAGCGTGATCCCGTCCTGGCTGCTCGACCTCACCGCCTCGGCGCTGGCGCAGAACCACACGCTCGACAATTATTCCGGCTTCGTCGAGGATTCCGGCGAAGGCCGCTGGACCGTCAATGCCGCGGTCGACGAGGCCGTGCCGGCCGAGGTGCTGACGGCCGCGCTCTACACGCGCTTCCGTTCGCGCAAGGATCACACCTTCGCGGAGAAGATCCTCTCTGCGATGCGCGCAGGTTTCGGGGGCCACAAGGAGCCGCCGAAGAAGTCTTGAATCGAACGTGGAAGGTCACGTGCAGAAGAAACCCGATCCCTGCTCCTTCATCATCTTCGGCGCCACCGGTGATCTGACGCACCGGCTGGTCGTTCCGGCGCTCTACAATCTCGCCGCCGGCAATCTGCTGCCGGAAAAATTCTGCGTCGTCGGCGTCGTCCGCAAGGGCATGTCGAGCGAGCAGCTGACCGACAGCCTGCTGCAGGGGCTGCGCAAGTTCGCCACCCGCCCCGTGGATGAGGCGATCGCGAAGCGGCTGTTCGAATGCGTCACGGCGATCGAGGCCGATCCGCGCGATCCGGCCTCGTTCGATGCCATGAACGAACGGCTCGACAAGCTCGAGAAGGCGCGCGGCACCGGCGGCAATCGGCTGTTCTATCTGGCGACCCCGCCGAACGCCTTCCTGCCGATCAGCGAGCAGCTCGGGCGCACCGGCATGCTGGCGGAGAACGGCGTCTGGCGGCGACTGATCATCGAAAAGCCGTTCGGCACCGATCTGGCGTCGGCCAAGGCGCTGAATGCCGCGCTGCTGAAGCTGATGGACGAGCACCAGATCTACCGGATCGACCATTACCTCGGCAAGGAAACCGTGCAGAACATCCTGGTGCTGCGCTTTGCCAACGGCATGTTCGAGCCGATCTGGAATCGCAACCATATCGACCACATCCAGATCACCGTCGACGAGAAGATCGGCGTCGGCCATCGCGGCAGCTTCTACGACTCAACCGGTGCGCTGCGCGACATGGTGCCGAACCATCTGTTTCAGCTGCTATCGCTGGTGACGATGGAGCCGCCTGCGCGCTTCGACGCCCATGCGGTGCGCTCGGAGAAAGCCGAGGTGCTGAGCGCGATCCAGACCCAGACCGAGCATGAGGCGCTGTCCAATTCGGTGCGCGGCCAGTATCGCACCGGCCGGATCGGCGACGCCGAGATCGAGGACTACCTCAAGACACCGGACGTCAGGCCCGACAGCTCGACCGAGACCTATGCCGCGCTGAAACTGACCATCGACAATTGGCGCTGGGCCGGCGTGCCGTTCTATCTGCGCACCGGCAAGGCCCTGACCACCAAACGCACCGAGATCGCGATCAAGTTCAAGCAGGCGCCGTTCGCGATGTTCCGGGATACCGCGGTCGAACGCTTGTCGCAGAATTACCTGGTCATCTCCACCGAGCCGACCGAAGGCATCGAACTGCAGTTCAACACCAAGGTGCCGGGCCCGGCGATCAACATCGACGGCGTCGAGATGAAGTTCCGCTACAAGGACTACTTCAAGGCCGAGCCGTCGACCGGTTACGAGACGCTGATCTATGACTGCATGATCGGCGACAATCTGCTGTTCCAGCGCGCCGACAGCGTCGAGGCCGGATGGACGGCGGTGCAGCCCTTCCTCGACGCCTGGAAGAGCGCCGGCGGGCGCGGCCTGCAACCCTACAAGGCCGGCAGCGAAGGCCCGGAAGCCGCCAACGCGCTGCTGACGCGCGACGGCCGCAGCTGGCGGAAGCTCGGCTGACATGGCCGCCGGCAGCGAGCGCAAGATCATCACGGTCGCCGATCCGGCGGCACTGGCGAAGACGGCCGCCGAGCGGGTGATCGCAAGGATCGACGAAAACTCCGGCCGGATCGCGATCTGCCTCACCGGCGGCTCCAGCCCCAAGGCGCTCTACCAGCTGCTGGCGACACCGGACTATCGCGCGAGGATTCCGTGGGACCGGATCGACTGGTTCATCGGCGACGAGCGGCTGGTGCCGCGCAAGGACAAGCTGCACAACATGAGCATGGCGCGGCAAGCCTTCCTCGACCGCTGCGCGCCGGCTGCGAATGTGCACCCGATCGCGACCGACACCGCCGACCTCAGGGATCCCGACGTCAGCGCGGCACTGTACGAGAACGAGCTGATGGCGTTTTACGGCGCCGAGCAGCTCGATCCGAAGCGGCCGCTGTTCGACCTGGTGCTGATGGGCATCGGGCCCGACGGCCACACCGCCTCGTTGTTTCCCGGATATCCCGCGGTCGAGGAAACCGCGCGCTGGGTGGTCGGGGTGCCCAAGGCCAATGTCGAGCCGTTCGTGCCGCGGGTGTCGCTGACCCTGCCCGCGCTCGCCTCTTGCCGCGAGATGCTGTTCGAGGTCGCGGGCGAAAACAAGCGCGCGATCTTGACGCGCCTGTTCGCAGGCGAGAACCTGCCGGCAAACCGCGCGCGATCGCTGGGCGAAACCGTCTGGCTGATCGACCAGGCCGCGCTGCCGGAGGGCTTCCTTGGGTGATTTTCTCGATGAGTTTCTTGGGTGACTTCCTTGGGTGACAGGCAAAACCCCTGCGCACTGGTCGTGATGGGCGTCTCCGGATCGGGCAAGAGCACCATCGCCGACCGCCTTGCAATCCGGATCGGCTGGCGCTTCGAGGACGGCGACAGCTTTCATCCGCCGAGCAATGTCGCGAAGATGCATTCCGGCCAGCCGCTCACCGACGAGGATCGCTGGCCCTGGCTGCGCGCGATCGCCCATGAGATCGACCGCACCTGCGGCGTCCGCGAGCGCGCCGTCATCGCCTGCTCCGCGCTGAAGCGCAGCTATCGCGACATCCTGGTGCATGGCCGCGAGGATATCCGGATCGTCTTCCTCGACGGCACGCAGGAGCTGATCGCCGGGCGGCTGGCCGCGCGCAAGGACCATTTCATGCCACCGGGCCTGCTCGCCAGCCAGTTCAGGACGCTGGAGCCGCCGACGCCGGACGAGCGCCCGATTACGGTCGCGATCGACCGATCGGTCGACACCATCATCGAAGACATCGTCACTCAATTGAAGCTGGACCGCTCATGACCCGCATCGCCCTTGTCGTCTCCGATGTCGACGGTACGCTGCTCACCAAGGACAAGACCTTGACCGACGGCGCCCTGACGGCGGTACGCAGGCTGCATGAGGCCGGCATCGGCTTCACCATCGTCTCCAGCCGGCCGACCATCGGGATGGGCTTCCTGGTCGCGCCGCTCGCGATCACGCTGCCGATCGGCGCCTTCAACGGCTCGTCGATCGTCGATCCGCAATTGAAGCCGATCGAGCAGCATGTGATCCCCCCGGCCGTGGCCAGGCGGGCCGTCGACCTACTCCGCGAGCGCGGCATCGATATCTGGCTGTTCACCAACGACCGCTGGCTGACCCGAAATCCAGACGGCGAGTACAACGCGCACGAAAAGCGCGCGATCAAGCATGACCCGACCATCGTCGACGACTTCGCGCCCTATCTCGACCAGGCCTGCAAGATCGTCGGCGCCAGCTCGGATGCGCCCCTGCTGCAACGCTGCGAAGCCGACATGCAGCAGATGGTCGGCCGTGACGCGACCGCGGTCCGCTCACAGACCTACTATCTCGACGTCACTCCGCCCGGCCACGACAAGGGCACCTTCGTCGAGGGCATCGCCAAGCGCCTCGGCGTGCCGCTCGAGAATGTCGCCACGATCGGCGACATGCAGAACGATCTGCCGATGTTCGCGCGTAGCGGAATCTCGTTTGCGATGGGCAACGCCAGCGATGACGTGAAGGCGCGCGCCACGCATGTCACTGAGACCAACGAGAACGACGGTTTCGCACGCGCCATGGATGTCGTGCTGACGACGGGCCGCTAAAGCGCGATGAGATTGGGTTGAATCGTCATCGCGCTTTAGCTCCTTGTTTGAGTATCGCCTTTTCGGAAAACCGCTTCGCACTTTTCCGGATCATGCTTTAAGGCACGATCCGGAAAATCAGGTCGACCGCTGCACCACGGGCTTCTCGGCGTCGGCCCTCGCGGCACTGAGATTGTGCGCCGTGTTGATCAGCGCGATATGGGTCAGCGCCTGCGGGAAATTGCCGGTCTGCCGGCCGGCGACGGAGTCGAATTCCTCCGCCAGCAGCCCGAGATCGTTGGCGACCGCCACCACGCGGTCGAACATGGTCTGCGCCTTGTCGACCTCTCCCGCCAGCACATGGGCGTCGGCGAGCCACAGGCTGCAGGCCAGGAACGCCCCCTCGATCGGCTGGATTTCATCGGATATGTCGCGCGGATCGTGACGCAGCACGAACCCGCCACGCATCATGTGCCGGTCGACCGCCTCGATCGTACCGCGAATGCGCGGATCGGTCGGCGGCAGGAAGCCGACCGACGGCAGCAGCAGCAGGCTGGCGTCGAGCAGCTTTGAACCATAGCTCTCGACGAAGCTGTTGAGATCAGGGTCGAAGCCCCGCCGACAGACGTCGCGATGGATGGCCTCGCGCAGCACCCGCCATTTGACCAGCGGCGCCTTGAAGCCGAACCGCTCCGCGCTCTTGATGGCGCGGTCGAACGCGACCCAGCACATCACCTTGGAGAACACGTAGTGTTTGGGCGTGCCGCGGCGCTCCCAGATGCCGTGATCGGGCTGGTCCCAGACATCGGCGAGATGACCGACCACGGTGCATTCGAGCGACCAGTTCTCCTCGTCGAGCTTGAGCATAGCCATGCGGGACTGGTGGAAGGCGTCGATCAGCTCGCCGTAGACATCGAGCTGAAGCTGCGCATGCGCGGCGTTGCCGACGCGGACCGGCGTCGCGCCCTCATAGCCGGGCAGCCAGCCGGCTTCCCATTCCAGCAGGCGACGCTGGCCCAGGATGCCGTACATGATCTGCATGTTGGCCGGCGCGCCTGCGGCAGCCCGCAGCAGCCAGTTGTGCCAGGCCGCTGCTTCCTCGGTATAGCCCGAATTCATCAGCGCCAGCAGCGTGAAGGTGGCGTCGCGCAGCCAGCAGAAGCGGTAGTCCCAGTTCCGCGCGCCGCCGAGCTTTTCCGGCAATGACGTAGTGGCTGCCGCGACAATGCCGCCGGTCGGCCTGAAGGTCAGCGCCTTCAGCGTGATCAGCGAGCGCATCACGAGGCCGCGCAGATCACCGCCGTCATAGGTTGAGCGGCTGCACCATTCCCTCCAGTAGTCCTCGGTGTCCTTCAGCGCCGCCTCGGGATCGATCGGCGCCGGCACCGGTTGAAAGGACGCGCCGTAGGTCAGGACGAACGGCACGGTGTCGCCCTCGCCGATCTCGAAATCGGCGATCGTGGTCAGATCCTTGCCTGATGTTTCGACCGGTGTGCGCAGCACGGTCATGTCCTGCCCGCAGATCGCCAGCAGCCCCTCGCCGTCCGGATTCTTCTTCACCCAGGGCACATCGACGCCGAAGCCGAACCGGATCACCAGCTCCATGTGCATCTTGACGCGGCCGCTGATGCCGCGAACGAGGCGGACCACATCGGAAGCGTTTCCGCGCGGCGGCATGAAGTCGATCAGCGCAACCACGCCTCCCTCGGTCTCGAACCGGGTCTCCAGGATCAGCGTATCGTCCAGGTAGCGGCGCGAGGTCCGCTTGATCGCCTCGGCGGGCGCCAGCTGCCAGCGGCCATTCTTTGAGGTGCCGAGCAGCGCCGCGAAGCAGGCATCGGAATCGAATGCCGGCCAGCACAGCCAATCGATCGAGCCGTCGCGGCCGACCAGCGCTGCGGTCTCGCAATCGCCGATCAGTCCATAGTCTTCGATCCGGGAAGCCACACACCGTGCTCCGCGTTATCTTGCGTGCGACCGCTCACGGGTTGCGCGCTTGAGCGCGTCGATGTCGATCGTCGACGCGAGTTGCTCGAGCGGGACCGGCAGCCGCCGCTTCCAGTTCGGATGCTCGTAGACGGTACCGGGGATATTCGGCTGCTCGACGATGCCGAGCAGATCCTCCATCGAAACCGCCATCATCCGCGACCGGGTCCGTGCCATGAAGCTCACCACCGAATAGAAGTCGTTGTGGTGGATGTCGTGCCGGCGCAGCACGTCGTCGAGCTGACCCAGCGCGTCCCAGCGCCCCTGGTCGGTCTCGCCGGGATCAATACCGAGCGCGCGCTTGGTCTTGAGGTCGCTGAACGAGCGCCAGCCGGCATAGGTCGAGAGATCGTGGGTGTTGAAGGTGACCAGCGCATTCGGCAGATAGTGGTCGGCGTTGCGGAAGGCGCGCTGGTCATCCTGCTCGAACATCATCACAAGATAGGACCAGATACCCCAGCCGTTCATCTGCTCGCGGAAACCCGGCGGCACGGTGCCGAGGTCCTCGCCGATGACGACGCAGCGGCTCGCCACACTCTCCTGCGCGGTCGCCGCCAGCAGCGCCTCGAACGGCATCAGCACATAGGCGCCGTTGGCCGGGCCGAAACCGCCCGGCACAAGATAAAGCCGCTTCAGCCCGAAGGCATGGTCGAGCCTGATCGCGCCGGCATGGTGCATCGAGGCGCGCAGCATCTGCCGGAACGGCTCGAACAAGCGCTGTTCGAGGCCGGCGGCGTTGAAGCCGGCCAGTCCCCAGTCCTGGCCCGCGGTGTTGAGCGGGTCCGGCGGCGCGCCGACGCCGAGATGACGCGAGATCGCGACCTGCTCATTCCAGGCGTCGAAACCATCCGACTGCACGCCGACGGCGACATCGAGATAGAGCCCGACCCGCATGCCGAGCTTGTGCGCCAGCGCCTGGCAAGCACCGAGCTGACGGTCCGCGGTCCATTGCACGAACTCGACAAACTCGACCTCGGCCGCGCTGTCGCGCGCCTCGCGCAATTTGGCGCAGACCGCGTCGTTGGGCTGCCGCCATTCGTCCGGCCACTCCCACCACGGCTTGTTGAATTTGTGCCGCATCGTCTCGAAGCAGGCGAAGCGCGACAGCAGCGTGCCCTGCTCGTTGCGATAGGCCTCGAAATCCTGCCGGCGGCCGGGGCCGGGATTGGCCTTGAAGGCGGCGAAGGCCGCGCGCAGCGCAGGCCATTTCAGCGCCGCGACGCCGATATAGTCGACCATGTCATGGCTGCGCAGTTGCGCCAGCGCGGCTTGCGTCTCGGAATCGGTGCGGAATTCGGGAATCCGGTCGACGTCGACATAGAGCGCGTTGAGGAACAGCCGACTGTTCGGCGAATACGGGCTGCAATCGCCCGGCCGGTCGTCGAACAACGCATGCAGCGGATTGAGCCCGATGCCATCTGCGCCGAGCTGATGGGCGAATTCGAGCAGCGCTTGCAGGTCGGTAAAATCACCGATGCCCCAATTGCGCGCGGAGCGCACGCCGTAAAGCTGGACCGCGATCACCCAGCAGCGATCGAACGCGCCGCCGAACGCGCCTTCCGGCGCCACCAGCAGCGGCAATTCCTCGCTGCCCGATGCATCCGATAGCTGCAACCGGTGCACGCCTTCCGCCAGACCGGACGGCCACGTCACATTCCGCTCATGCGCCGCGCCCTGCGCAAGCACCGCGGTGCCGTTCGTGACCTTCCATTGCACCGGAAGCCGGGCCGTCTCGGCGAGCTGCGTTTGCCCACCATGGCTGCCTCTGACGACCACGGGATCGGCGACGATCCGCCGCGGCGTCTGGGGCGGCAGCGCCGCGAGGATCGCCGTCAGCGCCTCGGGGGTTGTCACACGGCGGTGACCGCTACCATCGATATACTCGGTCTGGATTCCCAGGGTCTGGGCTTTGGCGTAAAGGTCCATTCGGCACGCTGCTTGCTCGCAACGGTATCGGGATCGTTGCTAAATTGTACAGATACGGGAAAGGGATAGTTGATGTTCAACGCTCTACCCTATCAAGCGTTCCCGCCGGGAACCATTGTCCGGCGAGCGGCTTTCTATATGGGTCTGGCGCGCCTCCTTCCCGGCGTCGGGACGTCATTTGCATTTTCAATGGCGGCATCACCGTGAACAAAACCCTCCGGCCTGTCGAGAGCGCCCATGGCACTTTTCATATCACCGATGTCTACCCGTCGGTCGATGGCGGCCGCTTTCCGATCAAGCGCATCGCGGGCGAACCTGTCGAGGTGTGGGCCGACATCTACCGTGACGGACATGACGTGATATCAGCGGCATTGGTGTGGCGGCACGTCGGCGACGACGCGTGGCAGACCGCGCCGATGACGCCGCACAGCGACGACCGCTGGGGCGGCAGCTTCGTGCCCGACCGGCCGGGCCGCTACAGTTTCGCGATCGAGGCCTGGACCGACGAATTCGCCAGCTGGCGGCATCGCTTCGAGCAGAAGCAGCGCGACGGCTGTGACCACACGCTGGATGCAGTCGAAGGCGCGGGCATGCTGACGCAGGCGCAGGCCGGGGGACCTGCCGCAGCCGCCGTCATCATCAGGCAGTGTGAGATCTTTCTGCAGACCGGCGAGCCGGGCGCGCTGCTCGCACCGGAATTGCGCGATGCGATGGCCGGCAGCCAGTTCCGCCGCGACCTGATGCGATCGCAGCTCTATCCGCTCACCGCGGACCGGCCGCGGGCGCGCAGCGGCGCATGGTATCAGATGTTTGCGCGCAGCCAGGGCAAGACGCCGGGCGTGCATGCGACCTTCGGCGATTGCATCGCGCGGCTGCCCGACATTGCCGCGATGGGCTTTGACGTCGTGCTGCTGGCGCCAATCCACCCGATCGGACAGACGCACCGCAAGGGCCGCAACAATGCCGCCATTGCGCAGCCGGGCGATCCCGGCAGCCCCTATGCGGTCGGTTCGGCCGAAGGCGGCCACGACGCCGTACACCCCGAGCTCGGCGCGTTGGACGACTTCCGCGCTTTCGTTGCGGCATGCCAGTCGCACGGCCTCGAGGTCGCGCTCGATTTCGCCGTGCAATGCTCCCCCGATCATCCCTGGCTGACCGAGCATCCGGACTGGTTCAAGCGGCGTCCGGACGGATCGATGCGCACGGCCGAACATCCGCCGCAGCACTGGGACGATGTCGTCAATCCGGATTTCGGATCCGAGGATGCCACAGCGCTGTGGCGCGCGCTGCGCGATGTCGTGCTGTTCTGGGTCGAACAGGGCGTCAAGATCTTCCGGGTCGACAACCCGCACACCAAGCCGCTGGCATTCTGGGCATGGCTGATCCGCGAGGTGCAGGACCGCGATGCGGATGTGCTCTTTCTTTCCGAAGCCTTCGCGCGGCCGAAACTGATGAAGGGTCTCGCCAAGCTCGGCTTCACGCAGTCCTACACTTACTTCACCTGGCGCACCCAGCGCGTCGAGCTCGAACAGTATCTCGGCGAGTTGACCTCGTATCCCGAGCGTGACTTCTTTCGGCCGAATTTCTTCGTCAACACACCCGACATCCTGCCCTTCCACCTGCAAAGCGGCGAGTCCTGGATGTTCAAGTCGCGTCTCGCGCTGGCCGCGACGCTTTCAAGCAGCTACGGTATCCATAGCGGCTTTGAATTGCTCGAGCACACGCCGGTCCCCGGCCGCGAGGAATATCTCAACTCCGAGAAATACGAGATCAGGGTTCGCGACTGGGATCAGGTGGGGAACATCAAGCCCTATGTCGCGGCCCTCAACCGAATCCGGCGCGGCAATCCGGCCCTGCAACAATTCGCCAATATGCGCTTTATCAATGTCGATGACGGCGGCGTGATCGGCTTTGTCAAGGAGGCCGCCGATCAGGGCAATGTGATCGTGGCTGCGATTGCATTGTCATCAGAACCGCGTGAGGTCTGGCTTCCGCTCGGCGACGTCATGGTCGGCCGCGGCGAGGCCCGCCGTCCTGTCGCGGAACTGGAAGACCTTATCACCGGCGAGCGTCATGCGCTCGAATGGGGAGGCATCCGCCTGCATCTCGATCCTGCGCGCGATCCCGCGTTGCTGCTGCGCTGTATCGCCTGAAGGAGCTTTCATGAACGTATTCTCCTCCGTCGATGCCGAGGTGAAGGTCGCAACCGAGACCTCAGACCAGCTCTGGTACAAGGACGCGATCATCTACCAGCTGCACGTCAAGGCGTTTGCCGACAGCAACAATGACGGCATCGGCGACTTCGCGGGTCTGACGGAGAAGCTCGGCTATCTGCAGGAGCTCGGCGTCACCGCGCTGTGGCTGCTGCCGTTCTATCCCTCGCCGGGCCGCGACGACGGCTACGACATCGGCGACTATGGCGACATCAATCCCGATTTCGGGACGATGAAGGACTTCAAGCGCTTCATCCAGGAAGCCAAGAAGCGCGGCCTGCGCGTCATCACCGAGCTCGTCGTCAACCACACTTCGGACCAGCATGCCTGGTTCAAGCGCGCGCGCCGCAGCCCGCCGAATTCGAGCGCGCGCAGCTGGTATGTCTGGAGCGACACCGATCAGAAATACCTCGATACGAGGATCATCTTCACCGATACCGAGAAGTCGAACTGGACCTGGGATCCGGAGGCCGGCCAGTTCTACTGGCACCGCTTCTTCTCGCACCAGCCGGACCTGAACTTCGACAATCCGCGCGTGGTGCGCGCCATCGTGCAGGTGATGAAGCGCTGGCTCGACACCGGCGTCGACGGCTTCCGGCTCGACGCCATTCCCTATCTGTGCGAGCGCGACGGCACCAACAACGAAAACCTGCCGGAGACGCATGCCATCATCAAGCGGCTGCGCCAGGAACTCGACGCCTATGCCAAGGGCAAGATCCTGTTGGCCGAAGCCAATCAATGGCCGGAGGACGTGCAGGAGTATTTCGGCCATGGCGACGAATGCCACATGGCTTATCACTTCCCGCTGATGCCGCGGATCTATATGGCGATCGCGCAGGAAGACCGCTTTCCGATCACCGACATCCTCAGGCAAACGCCCGACATCCCGTCGGCGTGCCAGTGGGCGCTGTTCCTGCGCAATCACGACGAACTGACGCTGGAAATGGTCACCGACGTCGAGCGCGACTATCTGTGGTCGACCTATGCCAACGACCCGCGCGCCCGCATCAATGTCGGCATCCGCCGTCGCCTCGCGCCGCTGATGGACAATGACCGGCGCAAGATCGAGCTGATGAACTCGCTCTTGCTGTCGTTCCCCGGCACGCCGATCATCTACTACGGCGACGAGATCGGCATGGGCGACAACATCTATCTCGGCGACCGCAACGGCGTGCGGACGCCGATGCAATGGTCGCCGGACCGCAATGGCGGTTTCTCACGTGCCGATCCCGCGCGGCTCTACGCGCCGATGATCATGGACCCGGTCTACGGCTATGAGGCCGTCAATGTCGAGGCGCAGTCGCGCAGCCTGTCCTCGCTGCTGTCGGCGACCAAGCGGCTGATCGCGGTGCGCAAGTCGACGCTCGCATTCGGGCGCGGCACCATGACCTTCATCCGCCCCGAGAACCGCTCGGTGCTCGCCTATGTGCGCCAGTACCAGGGCGAGGTGATCCTGTGCGTCGCCAATCTGTCGCGCTCCGCGCAGGCTACCGAGCTCGACCTCTCCGCCTTCAAGGACCGCATCCCGCTCGAGATGCTCGGGCGCACGCGCTTCCCGGCGATCGGCGAGCTGCCCTACATGATCACGCTAGCCCCTTACGGCTTCTACTGGTTCCAGTTGCAGGAGCGCGACAAGTCCGAGCCGGTGACGCCGCGCGCCGTGCCGGAATTCGAGACGCTGGTGGTGCCGCTCAATTCGACCTGGACCTCGCTGGCGCGCGAGCGCGGCGTGTTCGAGCACGACGTGCTGCCCGGCCATCTCGCTCGTACGCGCTGGTATCCGGAGCATTCCGCCAAAGCGATCCAGCCGACGCTGGTGTCGGCGATCCCGTTCTGCGACGTCGGCGACAACAGGCCCTGGCTGATCGTCTTCGAGACCACGCAGCGCGGCACCACCAGCCGCTACGTGTTGCCGATGCAGATCGAGTGGGTGCGCTTCGATCGCGAACGCTACAATCCGCGTGCTTTCGCCGCCGTGCGCCAGGGCGCGCGCGAGGGCACGCTGCTCGATGTCGCTACCGACCAGATCTTCACCGGCCTGTTCCTGCGAAACTTGCGGGAAAACCTCACGGTCGATGAAGGCGAGCAGGGCTTGAAGCTCGAATTCCGGCCGACCAGCCGCTTCTCGGACCGGCCGGTGCGGCAGCCCGAGCGCATCCGTGTGTTCGAGAACGATCAGCCGCATTCGACCGCGCTGGTCGACAACGAATATGTCACCAAGATCTACCGGAAGCTCGAGGTCGGCATCAATCCGGAGATCGAGATGGGCCGCTTCCTTACCGAAGTGGTCGCCTTTCCGAACACGCCGGCCTTGCTCGGCACCTCTGAGTTGGTCGAAGGCGACAAGCGCAGCGCGGTCGCCGTGCTGCATGCGATGGTGGTCAACCAGGGCGACCTCTGGACCGTCGCAGCCTCGCATCTCGACCGCCTCATCGAGCGACAGCGCCTGCTGGCGGCGAGCGAACGTCCGGAGGAGAATGGCGATCATGCGACCTGGCTGCGCCACATGTCGCATAGCGGCAAGCGTCTCGCCGAGCTGCACATGGCGCTCGCCAGCAATCGCGACCTGCCGGACTTCGCGCCCGAGCCGACCAGGCCCGAGGACCTGCAGCGCTGGACCGATGAGATCATGGCGCGTGCCGAGCGCGTGTTCGACACGCTGAAGCAACGCCGCGGCTCCCTCAAGGAGCCCGAGCGGCTGCTGGCCGATCAGTTGCAGGCCCAGCACGACATGCTGCCGGAACGGCTCAAGGCGCTGCTGCCGCGCGAGACCGACGGCTTCAACATCCGCCATCACGGCGACCTGCATCTCGGCCAGCTCCTGGTCGCCAAGGACGACATTTTCATCATCGATTTCGACGGCGGACCCGGCCGCACCATCGCCGAGCGGCGGCGCAAGGCGCCGGCGGCCCGCGATGTCGCCGGCCTGATCCGTTCGATCGACTATGCCGCGACCGCGGCGCTGGAACGCGCGCTCAGGGTCGCGCCCGACGAGAGCGGCAGGCTGAGCCTGGCTCTCGCGGAATGGCGCGACCAGGCCGTGGAGGTGTTTTTGACCGCCTATCGCGAGACCATGGCCGGACAGCGCCTGTGGCCGGCAGACGCCAGGGAGGCCGACCGCCTGCTCAACTTTTTCCTGCTTGAGAAAGCCTTCTACGAGATCGAGTATGAGCTGGCCAACCGGCCGGATTGGCTACGGGTGCCGCTGACCGGCCTGTTAAGGATTTTGGCGCAACAGCCACATGAGGGTGCATGACCAAACTGCCCGCCGAGGCCTATGCCATCATCGAGGGCCGTCACTCCGACCCCTTCCACTATCTCGGGCTCCACGCCGAGGGGGATCGCAACGTCGTGCGCGCCTTCCTGCCCGATGCCACCAATGTCGAGGCGATCGGCGAGCATGGCGAGACGGCACCGCTGGCGCGAATCCACGATGCCGGCCTGTTCGCGGGTCCCCTGCCGAACGGCTCGACGCGCTATCAGCTCCGCGCCCGCTTCGGCGACAACGTCGTCGAGCTGGAGGATGCCTACCGCTTTCCGCCGATCCTGAGCGATTTCGATCTCTATCTGCTTGGCGAGGGCACGCATCAGCGCCTCTACGACACGCTCGGTGCCCATCCGATGACGCTCGACGGCGTCGATGGCATCGGCTTCGTGGTGCTGGCGCCGAATGCGCGGCGGGTCAGCGTGGTCGGCGACTTCAATTTCTGGGACGGCCGCCGCCATCCGATGCGGGTGCGCGGGCCGGGCTATTGGGAGCTGTTCATCCCGCGCGCACGCGTCGGCGACCACTACAAGTTCGAGATCATCGGGCGCAACGGCCAGCATCAGCCGCTGAAGTCCGATCCGCTGGCGTTCGCCGCCGAGGTGCGCCCGAAGACCGCCTCGATCGTGATCGACGAGCGCAAGATCCCGCATCCGCGCCCGGCGCCGGATCGCGTCAACGCCCTGAGCTCGCCGATGTCGATCTACGAGGTTCATCTCGGTTCGTGGCGCCGCAAGGGCCGCAATGATTGGCTGACCTATCGCGAGATGGCGGAGCAACTGCCGGCCTATGCCAGCGACATGGGATTCACCCATATCGAATTTTTGCCGATCACCGAGCATCCATTCGACGGCTCCTGGGGCTATCAGCCGACCGGCATGTTCGCGCCGACCAGCCGGTTCGGCTCGCCCGACGATTTCGCCGCGCTGATCGACGCCTGCCACCGCGCAGGAGTTGCCGTGCTGCTCGACTGGGTCCCCGGGCATTTCCCCGACGATCCTCATGGCCTCGGCAATTTCGACGGCACCGCGCTCTATGAGCACGCCAATCCGTTGCAGGGCCGTCACCTCGACTGGGGCACGCTGATCTACAATTACGGGCGCACCGAGGTCACCAACTTCCTGGTGTCGAACGCGCTGTTCTGGCTCGATCGCTACGGCATCGATGGGCTGCGCGTCGATGCCGTCGCCTCGATGCTCTATCTCGACTACAGTCGTCCCGCCGGTGGCTGGATCCCTAACAAATATGGCGGCCGCGAGAATATCGAGGCGATCGATTTCCTGCGCCGCTTCAACACCGAGCTGTTCGCACATTTTCCGCAGGCGACGACGGCGGCGGAAGAGTCCACGGCGTGGCCGCAGGTGTCGCGCCCGGTCGAATATGGCGGGCTCGGCTTCGGCTACAAGTGGAATATGGGCTGGATGCACGACACGCTGAAATATATCGGCAAGGATCCCATCCACCGCAAATTCCATCACGGCGACATCCTGTTCGGCCTGCACTACGCCTTCTCGGAGAACTTCATCCTGCCGCTGTCCCACGACGAGGTCGTGCACGGCAAGCGCTCGATCCTCGGCCGCATGCCCGGCGACGACTGGCAGCGCTTTGCCAATCTGCGCGCCTATTACAGCTTCATGTTCGGCCACCCCGGCAAGAAGCTGATGTTCATGGGCTGCGAGTTCGGCCAGGAGCGCGAGTGGGATCACGACCATTCGATCGATTGGCATTTGCTGCAACAGCCGAGGCACAGCGGCATCCAGAACCTGGTCCGCGATCTCAATCGGCTCTACCGCGCGCTGCCGGCGCTGCACGAGCTCGACTGCGACCAGGCCGGATTCGAATGGGTGATCACCGACGACGCCAACAACAATGTGTTCGCCTGGATCCGCAAGGGCAATGACGCGCGCGCCCGCTGCCTCGTAGTCCTGAATTTCTCGCCCAACGTCTATCGTGACTATCGCGTCCGGGTGCCGTTCGCCGGCAAGTGGCACGAGGTGTTCAACTCGGATTCCTCCCATTACGGCGGCACCAATGTCGGTAATGTCGGCGAGGTCCGCGCCTCCGAGGGCGCCACGCCGGAGCTCAGCCTCACCATTCCGCCGCTGGCAGCGATCTTCCTCGTACCGGAAAGCTGATTCATGCGACTGACTGGAGGAACGTCCGCACGGCTCGGTGCAAGCTGGGACGGCAGGGGCACCAATTTTGCGCTGTTCTCGGCGAACGCGGAGAAGGTGGAGCTGTGCCTGTTCGACGGCCAGGGTCGCCGCGAGCTCGAGCGGATCGAGATGCCGGAGCGCACCGAGGACGTCTGGCACTGCTACCTCAACGACGTCTCGCCGGGCCAGCTTTACGGCTACCGCGTCTACGGGCCCTATGCGCCGGAGCGCGGCCACCGTTTCAACGCCAACAAGCTGCTGCTCGACCCCTATGCCAAGCGGCTGGCCGGCCGGCTGGTATGGAGCGATGCGCATTTCGCCTACCGCACCGGCAGCGCACGCGAGGATCTCTCGTTCGACCGGCGCGACAATGCCCGCGGCATGCCGAAGGCGGTCGTGGTCGACGAGACCTTCAACTGGGGTCGCCGCGAGATCCGGCCGCACATTCCCTGGGAAGACACCATCATCTACGAGGCGCACGTCAAAGGCCTGACGCAGAAGCGCGAGGATGTGCCGCCGAACCTGCGCGGCACCTATGGCGGGCTGTCGTCGCCGGCGATGATCGACCACCTGAAGCGGCTTGGCGTCACCACCATCGAGCTGTTGCCGATCCATGGGCTGATCGACGACCGTGTCCTGGTCGAGAAGAAGCTTTCGAATTACTGGGGTTACAACACCATCGCCTTCTTCGCACCCGAGGCACGCTACGCCCAGGACAATGCGCTGGACTCGTTTCGTACAACAGTCGCGCGACTGCACGATGCCGGCATCGAGGTGCTGCTCGACGTCGTCTACAACCACACCGCCGAGGGCAACCATATGGGCCCGACGCTGTGCTTCCGCGGCATCGACAATGCCTCGTATTACTGGCTGAACCGCGAGAACCCGCGCTTCTACGACGACTTCACCGGCTGCGGCAGCTCGGTCAATCTCACCCATCCGCGCGTGCTGCAGATGGTGATGGATTCGCTGCGCTATTGGGTCGAGGTCTGCCATGTCGACGGCTTCCGCTTCGATCTCGCCACCACCTTGGCGCGCGGACCGAACGGGTTCGATCGCAACCATCCCTTCCTCACCGCAATACGCCAGGACCCGGTACTGGCGACCGCAAAGATGGTCGCTGAACCCTGGGACCTCGGTCTCGGCGGCTATCAGGTCGGCGCGTTTCCGTCGCAATGGTCGGAGTGGAATGACCGCTATCGCAGCGCGATGCGGCGCTACTGGAGCGGCGAAGGCAGCCTGATCGGCGACATCTCGGGCCGCATGACCGCCTCGTCGGATCTGTTTCACCACGACAATCGCGCGACCCGGGCCAGCGTCAACCACATCACGGTGCATGACGGCTTCACGCTCGCCGATCTCTTCAGCTACAACGAGAAGCACAATGAGGCCAATGGCGAGGACAATCGCGACGGCTCCAACGACAACCACAGCAACAATTGCGGCCACGAAGGCCCGACCGACGATCCCGCGATCATCGCGCTGCGTCGCCAACTCAGGAAGAATGCGCTGGCCTGCCTGCTGCTCGCCCAGGGCACACCGCTGATCCTCGCGGGCGACGAGGTCGCCAACACGCAAGGAGGCAACAACAACGCCTATTGCCAGGACAACGAGACCGGCTGGATCGGCTGGGACAATCTCGGCACGGACGACGACGCCATCGATTTCATCGGCCACCTCAGCGCGCTGCGCCAGCGCTTCGGCCAGATCCGCTGCCAGAGCTGGCTCGACGGCCGCCGCACCGACGGCAGCTATGGCGTGCTGTGGCTGACTCCATCAGCGGAGGAGATGAAGGAGTCCGACTGGAAATTCCCCGAAAGCCGGTTCCTCGCCTATGTGCTGGGGCCGATGGAACAAGGACAGGCGCCGATCTTTATCGTGCTGAATGCCGCGCCGCAGGAGATCGTGTTCAGGATACCGAGGATGGCGGAATACAAGAGCTGGCAGCAGGTCCTGAACACCACCAAGGCGGAGCAGACCGGCGACCAATTCGCATCCGGCACCGACACCACGGCACCGCCGCGCTCAGTGCTGGCATTTGCGGGCTCGGCATGAGCAGGCAGCATTTCGGCGCTGAGCTGACACCCGACGGCGCGCGCTTCCGGTTGTGGGCGCCGGCAGCCAGGCGCGTCGACCTCCTGCTCGACAAACCGCATGCACTCACGCGCGATACAGCGGGCTGGTACGTTGCCGAGATTCCGGGCGCACGGGCGAGCACCCGTTATAAATTCCGCATCGATGACGAAGTCGATGTGCCCGATCCCGCCTCCGCATTCCAGCCGGACGACGTGTTCGGCCCGAGCGAGGTGATCGATCACACAGCCTTCAAATGGCGCGCGACCGAGTGGCGCGGACGCCGCTGGCACGAGGCCGTCGTCCTCGAGGCTCACGTCGGCACCTTCACGCCGGAGGGCACCTATCGCGCGATGATCGACAAGCTCGATCACCTCGTCGCAGCCGGCATCACCGCGCTCGAACTGATGCCGCTGGCGGATTTCGCTGGGCGCCACAACTGGGGCTATGACGGCGTGCTGTGGTACGCGCCCGACAGTGCCTATGGCAGGCCCGAAGACCTCAAGACCCTGATCGACGAGGCGCATCTGCGCGGGCTGATGGTGATGCTCGACGTGGTCTACAACCATTTCGGGCCCGAGGGGAATTATCTCGGCCGCTACGCGCCCACCTTCTTCAGCGATGCGCATACGCCATGGGGCAGCGCGATTGATTATCGCGTACCCGAGGTGCGCGCCTTCGCGATCGGCAGCGTCGTGAGCTGGCTCCGCGACTACCGCTTCGATGGGCTGCGCTTCGATGCCGTCAACACCATCGTCGAAGCCGGCGAAATCTCCATCCTGCATGACTTCAGCCGGGCCGCCGGCCAGCTCGCCATGGAGACAGGCCGGCAGATCAACCTCGTGCTGGAGAACGGCGACAACATTGCGAGCCTGCTTGACGCCGCCGAGGACCCGCCGGACGGCAGATTCCGCGGCCAGTGGAACGACGATTATCATCACGCCTGGCATGTGCTGCTGACTGGCGAAAAGCAGGGCTACTATGGTGATTACCGCTCGCCGAAGCAGGACCTCGCACGCGCGCTGTCGTCCGGCTACATCTATCAAGGTGAGGTCTCGGAGTTCTGGGGCGGCAAGGCGCGCGGCGAGCCGAGCGGCGCGCTGTCACCGACCTGCTTCATCAACTTCCTGCAGAACCACGACCAGATCGGCAACCGGCCGCTCGGCGATCGGCTCGAAAGCCTCGCAAAGCCTGCGGCGATCGAAGCCGCGCTGGCGGTGACGTTGATCGCACCTAACACGCCGATGCTGTTCATGGGCGAGGAATGGGGCGCGACGACGCCGTTCCCGTTCTTCTGCGATTTCAAGGGCGACCTCGCTAACGCCGTCCGCGCCGGCCGGCGCAGGGAATTTGCCTGGGCCTATGCCAAATATGGCGACGACATTCCCGACCCGCTTGCCGAGGAGACGGTGCGGTCGGCCGTGCTCGACTGGGCAGCACTCGGCCACGATCCCGCCCGCACACGGCTTGCGCTGGTGCGTGACCTGCTTGCCATACGCAGGCGCGAGATCACGCCGCACCTCCCAGGGGCGCGCTTCGGCGGCGACCGCGTGACGGGCGATCTCTTGACTGCGCATTGGCAGATGGGCGGCGGCCGCACGCTGTGGCTCACGGCCAATCTCTCCGATCGAGAGATCACCGGCACACGGGAGCCGAAGGGAACTGCGATATGGGGCGGCGCGTTGTCGAACGACCTCCCCGGCTGGGCGGTGCGCTGGCACATCGGATAGCACAATGCCTCCGGCGATCCCGATCGCGACATACCGACTGCAACTCACCGCCGATTTCGACTTCGATGCCGCCGCCGCCGTGGCGCCGTATCTGAAGGCGCTCGGCATCAGCCATGTCTATGCCTCGCCGTTCATGAAGGCGCGCCAAGGCTCGACCCATGGCTACGACGTCGTCGACCACACCAAGTTCAATCCGGAGCTCGGCGGCGAAGAAGGCTTCGCGCGGCTCAGCGATGCGCTGAAGCAGAACGACCTCGGGCTGATCCTGGATTTCGTGCCGAACCATGTCGGCGTGCACTTTGCCGACAATCCGTGGTGGCTCGACGTGCTGGAATGGGGCCCGGTGTCGCCGCACGCGGTCTCCTTCGACATCGATTGGGACCAATTGCCCTATCGCGCCCGCGGCGGCGTGCTGCTGCCGATCCTCGGCTCGTCCTATGGCCAGGCGCTGGAGCGCGGCGACATCGAACTGCGCTACGATGCGAACGAAGGCAGCTTCTCGGCCTGGTATTTCGAGCACCGTCTGCCGATCGCACCGGAGCGCTATGGCGAGGTGCTGCGGACCATCGTCCGCGAGGCCGCGGCCGAAGACGGCGCAGCCGGACGCGCCATACTCGGACTCGCCGCGCGATACCGCGGGCTGCGTCATCCGAACCGCGTCGAGGCCCCGACGCTGAAGGCGGCGATCAAGGCGATCGATGATAGCACCGCGATCATCGCGCGCGGGCTCGATGCCTATCGCGCCGGCGAGGATCGCCCGACCCAGACGCTGGCGCTACACCACCTGCTGGAGCGCCAGCACTACAAGCTCGGCCACTGGCGGCTTGCCTCCAGCGACATCAACTATCGCCGCTTTTTCGACGTCAACACGCTGGCCGGCCTCAGGGTCGAGGACGCCGCCACCTTCGAAGCGAGCCACAGCCTCGTGAAGCGGCTGATCGCGGAGGACCGGCTGCAAGGCCTGCGGCTCGACCATATCGACGGCCTGCGCGATCCCGCGCAGTATTTCCAGCGGCTGCGTCGCCTGATCCGCTCCGCGCAGGGCGCCAAGGCAAAGCCGTTCTACATGGTGATCGAGAAGATCCTCGGCGAGGACGAGAAGCTGACGAAGTTTGCCGGCGTCCATGGCACCACCGGCTATGAATGGATGAACACGATCAGCCAGGTGCTGGTCGACGGCAGCGGCCTTGATCCGCTCAACGAGGTCTGGCGCCAGATCAGCAACCAGTCGCCAAACCTGACGCCGGTGCTGCGCGCGGCCAAACGCCGCGTGCTGGAGACGCTGCTGACCAGCGAATTCACTGTGCTGGCGCGGCTCGTCGCGCGCATCGCCAGCGGGCATTATTCGACCCGCGACTTCTCCGCCGACAGCCTGCGGCAGGCGCTCGAGCTTTATGTGCTGCACTTCCCGGTCTATCGCACCTATCTCACCGGCTCCGGCCCGACTGCGCATGACCGTGCGCTGATCAGCGAGACCACCGAGCGCGCTCGCACCGACTGGTTCGCGGCGGACGAAGGCATTTTCGACTTCCTGCGCGATGCCCTGACGATGGACCTGCTGAAGCCCGGCCGCCCCCCGCACAGCGGGCCGCGGGTGCGGCGCTTCGCGCTGAAGGTGCAGCAATTCACCGGGCCGATGATGGCGAAATCGCTGGAGGACACGACGTTCTATCGCTATCACCGCCTGCTGGCGCTGAACGAGGTCGGCGGCGACCCGGCGGCGCGTGCGATCGCGCCTGAGAATTTCCACGCCATGATGCAGGCCCGCGCCCGCGAATGGCCGCACGGCATGACCTCGACCGCGACCCACGACACCAAGCGCGGCGAGGATGCCCGCGCCCGTATCATGGCGCTGGCGGAAATCCCGGGCGAATGGACCAGCGCGGTGGCGCGCTGGAAGGTGCTGAACGCGCCGCATCTGGTGCTCGACGGCGAGATGCGCGCACCGTCGGCGACGTTCGAATACATGCTGTATCAGGCCCTGCTCGGGGTCTGGGACCCGGATGACCCAGCGCTGGTCGCGCGCATCCAGGCCTATGCGCTGAAGGCGGCGCGCGAGGGCAAGCAGGAAACCAGCTGGCTCAATCCGCACGAGCCTTACGAGGCCGGCGTGAAAACCTTCATTGAGCGGATCCTCGATCGCAATACATCGCCCGAATTCCTCGATGCGCTGAATACGCTAGCCGAGCGCACCGCGCTGATCGGCGCATTGAATTCGCTCAGCCAGATCACGCTGAAGGCAACCATGCCGGGCGTGCCGGACTTTTACCAAGGCACCGAAAGCTGGGATCTCTCGCTGGTCGACCCCGACAATCGCCGTCCTGTCGATTTTGCCGCGCGCGCGGAAGCGCTTGCAACGCTGGAGACGCCGGATTGGGACGCGCTGGCACAGAGCCGGCGCGACGGCCGGCTCAAATTCGCATGGACGCGACATCTGCTGCGGCTGCGCAGCGAGCTACGCGAGGTCTTCGCCAGCGGCAGCTACGAACCGCTCACCGTCAGCGGGCCGCACCACGATCATGTCATCGCCTTCGCACGACGCTATGGCCGCGAGGCAGTCATCGTCGCGGTGACGAAATCATTCACGCCGTTCACGCAGGGCGGTCGCAGCTGGCCGCCACCTGAGGCCTTTGAAGGCGAGCTCGACCTGGTTGGATACGCCCTCCCCAGCGGCGATAACAAAATTCGGCTCTCGACACTGTTCGCCAGTCTGCCGGTCGCTGTGCTGAAGGCCAAGGTTGCGGCAGCAGCGAGGCAAGCCTCAAAGCGCGCGCGCTCCCACAGCTGACAGCGCGCGTCAGCGCTTGGTCAGCAGCAGCTGTCCGCTCTTCTGAATGGCGGCCTGCGCGACCTCGGCGAAGCGCTGCAGCAGCCACGGCAGCGTCACCTCCACGCGCACGACGGCATCCTCGACATCGACATGCCCGGCCGCGACCTGCCCCATCGCGCGGACACGAAAGTTCATGCGGTTATTCTCCCAGCGCTCCTCGTCGACACTCAGCACCGGCACGTTCGCGGCTGCGCGCGACAGGCCCGTCTTCAAGCGGCGGATGGCCTCGTCACGGCCAAGGCTGTGGGGAATCGAGACGATCAGCGGAGCCGACATCGGGGTGTACTCCTCCAAGGATTCCGTTCATGTAGTTCTGTTCCAACCCAAACGGAAGACCACACAGCTTTATCGCACCGCCCAACCCGGAACCTTCATCATGACGGGTTGTTTCCTCTCCCGAAGGGCAGAGATCAACAGGCCCGCCGGGCTGAGGAGAGTTGAGATGTCAATTGGAACGATCATCCTTATTATTCTGGTCATTGCGCTGCTTGGTGGCTTCAGCGGCATCGGCGGCGGGCCGTTCTACGGCACCGGCTATTATGGCGGCGGCGGTCTCGGCCTCGTGATCGTGATCCTGCTCATCCTGCTGTTGCTCGGACGCCTCTAGCGCCGGGAACGTTGCGTACTATCCGCATCAACAACTGTCATCACCCGCGAAAGCGAACGCGGGTGATCCAGTATTCCAGAGGCGTCGACGATTGAACCGATGGGCCGCGGCGTACTGGATACCCCGCTTTCGCGGAGTATGACGACGTGAGTCAACGGCACCAGCCCGCCCAATGACGGCTACAATGCCGCGAGCTTCTTCATCGCCGGCTTGATCGACGAGGCCGCGTCCTCATAGCCGTCCCAGGCCTTGGTCTTCGCGAGCAGCGCCGGCACCGACCGCACCGTGTACTTCTTCGAATCGAGATCGCCGCGCACCTGGGTCCAGGTCAGCGGCATCGACACGGTGGCGCCCGGTCGCGCCCGCGGCGACAGCACCGCGACCGCGGTCGAGAGCCGGTCGTTGCGCAGATAGTCGAGGAAGATCTTTCCGGTGCGCTTGGCCTTCGACATGTTGATCAGGTAGCGTTCGGGGTCATCCTGCGCCATCCACTGGCAGATCGCTTGCGCGAACGCCTTGGCCTCCTTCCACGTCACCTTGTCCTTCGCGCCTGAGGAGAGCGGCGCCACGACGTGGAGACCCTTGCCGCCGGTGGTCTTGCAGAAGCTCTCGAGGCCGACCGCGGTGAGCCGCTGGCGCATGTCTTTGGCAGCGTCGATCACGTCGGAGAACGCGACATCGGGCGCGGGATCGAGATCGAACACCAGCCGGCTCGGCGTGTCGTAGGCATCGGGCGCACAATTCCAGGGATGCAGCTCAAGGCCGCCGAGCTGCGCGACCGCGGCGAGCCCCTCGACCTGATCAATCTGCAGATAGGGCTTGCGGTCGCCGGAGACCTTGGCGAGCTTCAGGAGCTTCGACGTGCCCGCCATCGCGTGGCGCTGGAAGAAAGTCTCGCCCTTGATGCCGTCAGGCGCGCGCACGATCGAGCACGGCCGGCCCTTAAGGTATCCGATCATCCATTCGCCGACCGCAGCGAAATAGTTGGCGAGATCGAGCTTGGTCACTGGCTCGGCATCGCCGGCATCCGGCCACAGCGCCTTGTCGGGATGGGAGATGACGACACCCATTACCTCGGCAGTCCCCTTTTTCGCCACGCCTCTTGCCATCGGCTTCACCACCTTGGTTACGACCGGCCGTTCGGCCTCGACCTCATGCGCCGGCTTGTCCTGGCGCAGGCCCTTGAACGCCGCCTGGCGGATATTCTGAGCATCAGTCCAGCCGGCGAACTCGATCTCGGCGACCAGTTCGGGCTTCAGCCAGTGCACGTCGCGGGTCTTCTTCGGCGCATTCTTGCCGCCGAACGGGCTGGTGTCCGATGCCGCCGCCTTCAGCGCCGGCATGATGCGGCGAACGGTGTCCTGGCCGAAGCCGGTGCCGACGATGCCGACAAAGGCCAGATGATCGCCGCGATAGACGCCCGCCATCAGCGAGCGGAATTTGCCGTTGGTATCCTTCCAGCCACCGATCACCACCTCATGGCCGGCGCGGATCTTGGCCTTGGTCCAGTCATCGGACCGGCCCGACCGATAGGCGCCGTCGAGCTTCTTGGAGACGATACCTTCCAGCCCGAGCTCGCGCGCCGAGTCCAGCACGGCGTCGCCACGCTGCTCGAAATGCTCGACATAACGGATCAGAGGGTTCTTGCCCTTGCGGGCAGCGAGCAGCGCCTTGAGCCGCGCCTTGCGCGCGGTGAGTGGCAGCGGGCGCAGATCCTCGTGGCCGGCAAACAGCAGGTCGAACGCGTAGAAGATCAACTGACCGGTCTTGCCGTCCGAGAGCGCCGCCTGCAACGTCGAAAAATGCGGGATGCCTTTCTCGTCGAGCGCGACGATCTCGCCATCTATCAGGGCATCCGGCAGCTTGCCGGCCTCCTTCACGATCGCGCCAAACTTGTCGGACCAGTCGAGCCCCTTGCGGGTCTTCAGCACGGCCTCACCGTCCTCGACGCGAAGCTGCACGCGATAGCCGTCGAACTTGATCTCGTGGCACCAGCCCGCGCCATTTGGCGGGCTCTCGACCGCGGCGCAGAGCTGCGGCGTGACGAAATCGGGCATCTCCGTCACCTGCTTCGACGTCGCCTTCGGTCGTTCCTTCAGCTTTGCTTTCGGCGCCGGCGCCTTGGTTTTGGCGCGCGCGTCCGCCGCCATGCCGTGACTGGATTGCCAGACCGCGTCCGCCTTGGCTTTGCCACTGCCCTTCGCCAGCATGAACGGCTTCGGCGCCCGACCCTTGCCGGCTGCGATCTGCTCCATCGAACGGCCGGAGGCAACCGAGCGGTCCTCGGCGAGGATTGCTTCGCCGTTGCCATCGACGGCATACTCATCTCGGTGCTTGATCAGCAGCCAGTTGGTACGTTTGCCGCCGGTGCGATCGTTCTTCATCCGCACCAGCACCCAGCTGCCGTGCAGCTTGTCGCCATGCAGCGTGAACTTCAGGTCGCCCTTCTTGAAGCCACGCTCGGGATCGTCAGATTCCCAGGTGCCGCGATCCCACAGCTGCACCGTGCCGCCGCCATACTGGCCTTCGGGAATGGTGCCTTCGAAATCGCCATAGTCGAGCGGATGATCCTCGACCTCGACCGCGAGCCGCTTGTCATGCGGATCGAGCGAGGGCCCGCGCGTCACCGCCCAGGACTTGAAGACGCCGTCGAACTCCAGCCTGAAATCATAATGCAGCCGCGTCGCATCATGCTTCTGGATCACGAAGCGCCGCTGCTTCGCTGGCGCGACCCTGACCTCGCCCGACGGCTCATTGGTCTTCTCGAAGTCGCGCTTCTTGCGATAGGTGGTGAGATTTCTCAGCGACACGTAAAGGCCTCGGGACAAACGGCGGCCGCCGCCCGTGCGGCCATCAGGAACCAAAACCTACGGTATCCGTTCAAGTTCCAAACTCAAGCTGTTTGGAGACGATGATGGCTGCTCCCCGCGCCTACTGGAAAGGCACGCTCAAACTCTCGCTGGTGTCGTGCCCCGTGGCGCTCTACCCGGCCTCGACCACAGTCGAGAAGACGCGCTTCCACATGATCAACCGGGAGACCGGCAACCGGCTGAAGCAGCAGATGGTCGATACCGAGACCGGCGATATCGTCGAGGGCGACCAGAAGGGCCGCGGCTACGAGGTAAGCAAGGGCAAATATGTCGAGATCGAGAAGGACGAGCTCGAGGCGGTCGAGATCGAGAGCAACCACACCATCGATATCGACAGTTTCGTGCCCGAGGGCGAGATCGACAAGCGCTATCTCGACCACCCCTATTACATCAGGCCCGACGGCAAGGCCGGCGTCGACGCCTTCGCGGTGATCCGCGACGCCATGAAGGACCAGGACCGGGTCGCGCTGGCGCGGATCGTGCTGACCAACCGCGAACACGTGATCGCGATCGAACCACTCGACAAGGGCATGCTCGGCACCACCCTGCGCTACCCCTACGAGGTGCGCGAGGCCGACGATTATTTCGATGACATCAAGAGCCCGAAAGTGACCAAGGACATGATCGAGCTTGCCGGCCATATCCTGGACAGCAAGGCCGGCCATTTCGACCCGTCGAAATTCAAGGACGAATACGAGACCGCGCTGAAGGCGCTGGTCCGCCGCAAGGCCGCCGGCAAGCCGATCAAGGCCGCCGCGCGCGAGGAGAAGCCAAGCAATGTGGTGAGCCTGATGGACGCGCTGAAGCAGAGCCTGAAGGACCGGAAAGGCGGCGCCAGGCGCTCAGGCTCCAGCGCACGGCGCCCGGCCGCGCAACGCCGTACCGCCAAGAAGGCGCACCGGTCGAGCGCGCGATCGCGCAAGGCGGGATAAGGCCTCTCCACGTCATTGCGAGCGAAGCGAAGCAATCCATCTTTCCCCGCGTGGAGAGATGGATTGCTTCGTCGCTTCGCTCCTCGCAATGACGAGGATGGATATGCGAAGGCTACCTCTTCTTCGACGTCTTGCGCTTCTTCGCCGTCTTCTTCTTGGACGCCTTCTTCGGCACCTTCCGCCCCTTGGCGCGCGCTTCGGACAGACCGATAGCGATTGCCTGCTTGCGGCTCTTCACCTTCTTCTTGGAGCGGCCGCTGCGCAGCGTCCCGGCCTTGCGCTTCTTCATTACACGCTCGACATCGCTCGATGCCTTCCGCGAGTATTTTCTTGCCATGGCTTCTCTCCCGATAAGGGAGAACAAGCCTCGATCGGAGCGAAGGTTCCGAAGCTAGTCTGCCGCGCGCAGCCGATAGCCGATGCCGGTCTCGGTCAGCACGAATTGCGGGCGCTCGGGGTCGGCCTCGATCTTCTGGCGGAGCTGGCGCACATAGACACGCAAATATTGCGCGTCGGTCAGCTCGTCCCACAACTCCTTCAGCAGGAAGCGATGCGTCAGCACCTTGCCGGCGTGCTGAACCAGCACGCGCAGCAGGTCATATTCCTTCGGCGACAGCTTGATCTCCTTGTCGCCGACCTTGACGATCCGCCGCACCAGATCGACCGCGAGATCGCCGGAGCGGAACACCGGCCGCTCGCCCTGCACCTGCAACTGGTGGCGCAGCGCCGCGCGCAGCCGCGCCAGCAATTCGTCCATGCCGAACGGCTTGGTCAGATAGTCGTCGGCGCCGAGATCGAGCGCCTGCACCTTGCCGGCCTCGTCGCCGCGGCTCGACAGCACCACCACCGGAACGCTCTCGTTGCGGCCGCGGATCATGCGCAGGAGGTCGTGGCCCTGGATATCGGGCAGTCCGAGATCGAGGATGATCAGCGCCGGCCCCTCGGCCAGCATCTCCAGGGCGATCTTGCCGTTGGAGGCTTCCAGGATGTCGTAGCCCTGGGTGCTGAGCCCCATCCGCAGCAGCTTGCGGATCGGCGGCTCGTCGTCGATGACCAGGACCTTGATGGGTGTCGCGTTCATGCAACAGTGTCCAGCGCGTTGGTGTCGGCCGGGATCGGCAGGCGGATGGTGATGACGGCGCCGCTCCGGTCGGAGCGGTTGGCCGCCGCGATCGTGCCGCGCATTGCCTCGACGAAGCCGCGCGAGATCGCAAGCCCAAGGCCGGTGCCGGGGCGGACATGGTCGCCCTTCTCGGCGCGATAGAATTTGTCGAACACGCTCTCGAGCTCGGCCGCCGGAATACCGTTGCCTTCATCGAGTATCTGCAACGCGATCGTGTCACGGTCGCGCACGCCGTGGATCGAGATCGTGGTGTCCGATGGGGCGTACTTGGCGGCGTTGTCGAGCAGATTGAACAGCACCTGCTCGAACAGCACGGCGTCAAGCTCCAGCATCGGCAGATCGGCCGCGAGCTCCAGCGACACCCGGTGATGCACCAGGATCTTGGCGGCGCGACGCAGCGCGCTGCCAACGATCTCGCCGACGTCGTGCCGTGCGGTGTTGGGCACGATCGCGCCTGACTCCAGCTTGGTCATGTCGAGCAGATTGGCGATGAAACGATTGAGCCGCTCCGACTCGTCGATCACGGTCGCGAGCAGGTCATGCTTCTGGGCGTCGCTCAGGTTGGCGCCGAGATCGCGCAGCGCCGAGGCCGAGCCGAGCACCGAGGCCAGCGGCGTCTTGAGGTCGTGCGAGATCGAGGTCAGGAGTGCGCCGCGCAGCCGGTCGGATTCCACCGTGCGCTTGACGCGATCCATGTCCTCGACCAGCAGCACACGCTCGATCGCCAGCGCCCCCTGGTCGACCAGCGCATCGAGCAGCCGGCGCTGGTCCGGCGTCAGCAGCGGCCCGGTGCGGTCGTCGTCGATGCCGATCACCCCGATCGGGCCGCGGCCGGTGCGCATCGGCAGGAACAGCCGCTTTCCGCCGGGCAGCGTGTCCGAGCCGCGGCCTGCCGGGCGGTCGTTGCCCCAGGCCCAGTTGGCGGCGGCGAGATCGGCCTGATCGAGCTGGTCCTCCGGCGGATAGCCGCTCTTGACGGTCAGCATGCCGCCCTCCGGCAGCAGCAACACCACACGCACCTTCAGCATCAGCGCGATCTGGTAGGCGGTCGCCCACAACACGTCGTCCAGCGTCGCGGTGCCCGCGAGCTTGCGGCTGAAGGCATAGAGCGACTCGGTGGTGCGGACGCGGCCGATCGCGGTGTCGGCCTGGGTGCGCACCCGCGCCGCGACGTTGGAGACCAGCAACGCGATCAGCATGAAGAAGAAGAACGCCGCGACGTTGGTCGGGTCGGTGATGGTGAAGGTATAGACCGGCGGCAGGAAGAAGAAATTGTAGCACAGCGAGGCGGCGACGCTCGCCAGCAGCGACGGCCACAGGCCGTAGCGCGCCGCAGCGCCGACCACGGCGGTGATGAACACGAGGTCGACATTCTCGATGCCGAAGAACGGCTGGATCAGCTTGGCCGCGCCGAGCCCGATCGCCGTCAGCAGCAGCGCCATCAGGTAAGGCCGCGGGTTGAACGGCTCCTGCCGCTGCGCGGTCTGCACCGCCGCCTTGCCGACCGGCAGCTCGTCGCCGGCGATCACGTTGACGCTGATATTGCCGGCGCGGCGCACCAGATCGTGCACCACGGAGCCGTGCGTCAGCTCGAACCAGCGCGAACGCGTCGATTTGCCGATGATGATCTGGGTGACGTTGTTGGCTTGCGCAAAATTGATGACGTCGTCGGCGATGCGGCGGCCGACACCGGGCAGCGTCAACGCCTCGCCGCCGAGCGATTCCGCAAGCCGCATGGTATCGGCCAGGCGGTCGCGCTGCTCGTCGCTCAGTTGCAGGCTGCGTCGCGTCTCGATGCTGACGGCGGTCCATTGCGCGTGCAGCCGGTCGGCCAACCGTTTGGTGTAGCGCACGAGGCCTGCCGCGCGCGGGTCCTCGCTCAGGCAAACAAGAATCCGCTCGCCGGCGGCCCACGGGCCCTGGATCGCATTGGCCTGCATGTGGTTGAGCAGCTGCTCGTCGACCCGCTCGGCGGTGCGGCGCAGTGCCAGCTCGCGCAGCGCGGTCAGATTGCCGGGCGAGAAATAGTGCTCCAGCGCCCGCTCGGCCTGCTTGGGCACATAGACCTTGCCCTCCTTCAGCCGCTGGATCAGGTCGTCGGGCGTGAGGTCGATCAGCTCGATCGCATGGGCGCGATCGACCACCGAGTCGGGCACGGTCTCGCGCACCCGCACATGGGTGATCTGCGCGACGACGTCGTTGAGGCTCTCGATGTGCTGAATGTTGATCGCGGTGTAGACGTCGATGCCGTGCGACAGCAGCTCCTCGACATCGAGATAGCGCTTGGGATGCCGGCTGCCCGGTGCATTGGTGTGGGCGAGCTCGTCGACCAGCGCGAGCTGAGGGCGCCGCGCGATCACGGCATCGAGGTCCATTTCCTCGAGCGTCTGGTCGCGATAGGCCAGCCGCTTCCGCGGGATCACTTCGAGACCCCTGAGCAGCGCCTCGGTCTCCATCCGGCCGTGGGTTTCGACGACACCGACCACGACGTCCACGCCCGCCTTGAGGCGGGCGTGGGCGCTCGAGAGCATCTCGTAGGTCTTGCCGACACCGGGCGCGGCGCCGATGAAGATCTTCAGCCGCCCCGAGCGATCGGTCTCCCGGCGCGCCGCCTCCAGCAGCGCATCCGGCGAGGGTCGTTTGTGGGGGTCACGCTGATTGGCCATACCGCAATATAGTCATCCTGCGAGAGCGGGCCTACTCCCCTATTTCGCCTTTGCTGCGTCGAGCGCCAGGTTGAGCGCAAGAACGTTAACGCGGGGCTCGCCGATCACGCCGGCGAAGCGGCCTTGCGTGTTCTGCGTCACCAGCTCACGCACCACATCTTCCGACATGCTGCGCGCCTTGGCCACCCGCGGCACCTGGAACAGCGCGGCGTCCGGCGAGATGTCCGGATCGAGGCCGCTGGCGGAGGTGGTGACGAGATCGACCGGCACGCCGGCGGAGGGGTTCTCCGCCTTCAGCCTCTCGACATCCTCCTTGACCCGATCGTTCAGCGCCTTGCTGGTCGGACCGAGGTTGGAGCCGCCGGAATTGGCCGCGTTGTAGGGCGCCGGCACGGTCTTGGAGGAATCGTTCGGATCGGGCGCGACCGTCGCCGACGGCCGGCCATGGAAGTATTTGTCCTCCTTGAACTCCTGCCCGATCAAAGCGGAGCCGATCACCTTGCCGTCCTTCTCGATCAGGCTGCCTTGCGCCTGCTTCGGAAAGATGACGCCGGCGATCGCCGTCATGGCGAGCGGATAGGCAAGGCCCGTGATCGCGGTCAGCAGAACCAGCACGAGAATGGCGGGGCGAATTTCTTTCAACATGATGTATCTCCTAGGTCTCTTTCGTCATTGCGAGCGAAGCGAAGCAATCCATGGTTCGGCACAACGGATGGGTGGATTGCTTCGTCGCTTCGCTCCTCGCAATGACGGCTACACGGTTACGCCAGGCCCAGGGCGGCGACGATGAGGTCGATCGCCTTGATGCCGATGAACGGGATGATGATGCCGCCGAGGCCATAGATCATCAGGTTGCGGCTGAGCAGCGCACCAGCGCCGACGGCGCGATACTTGACGCCCTTCAGCGCCAAGGGGATCAGCGCAATGATGATCAGCGCGTTGAAGATGATCGCCGACAGGATCGCGCTCTGCGGGCTCGCGAGGTGCATCACGTTCAGCACCTGGAGCTGCGGATAGAACGCGAGGAACATCGCCGGGATGATCGCAAAGTACTTCGCGACGTCGTTGGCGATCGAGAACGTGGTCAGCGCGCCGCGGGTCATCAACAGCTGCTTGCCGATCTCGACCACCTCGATCAACTTGGTCGGGTTGGAGTCGAGGTCGACCATGTTGCCTGCCTCGCGGGCCGCCTGGGTGCCGGTGTTCATGGCGACGCCGACATCGGCCTGCGCCAGCGCCGGCGCATCGTTGGTGCCGTCGCCGCACATCGCGACCAGCTTGCCTTTGGATTGCTCGTCGCGGATCAGCTTGAGCTTATCCTCAGGGGTTGCCTGCGCCAGGAAATCATCGACGCCGGCCTCGGCCGCGATCGCGGCTGCGGTCATCGGGTTGTCGCCGGTGATCATCACGGTCCGGATGCCCATCCGGCGCAATTCTGCGAAGCGTTCGCGGATGCCGCCCTTGACGATATCCTTGAGGTGCACGACGCCGAGCAGCTTGCCGTCCTTGGCGACCGCCAGCGGCGTGCCGCCGGCCTTGGCGATCTCGTCGGCGATCGCCTGGATCTCGCGGGCTTCCGCGCTCATCGTCGCCGCGACCGCACGGACGGTGTTGCCGGAGGCGACCGTACGGGGTGAACCGCCGTCGACATAGGCGAGGATGGCATCCACCGCGCCCTTGCGGACCGACGACGTGCCGGCGTCGATGCCGCTCATGCGGGTCTGCGCGGTGAACGGCACGAAGGTCGCGGCAAGCTCGTGCATGTCGCGACCACGGATGCCGTACTTCTCCTTGGCGAGCACCACGATCGAACGGCCTTCCGGCGTCTCGTCGGCCAGCGAAGCGAGCTGTGCCGCGTCGGCGAGGTCCTGCTCGGGGACGCCGCGGATCGGACGGAACGCGGTCGCCTGGCGGTTGCCGAGAGTGATGGTGCCGGTCTTGTCCAGCAGCAGCGTATCGACGTCGCCGGCGGCTTCCACCGCGCGGCCGGACATCGCCAGCACATTGAAGCGCACCAGGCGGTCCATGCCGGCAATGCCGATCGCCGACAGCAGCGCGCCGATCGTGGTCGGGATCAGCGTGACGAACAGCGCCACCAGCACCACGACCGAGATCGAGCCGCCGGCATAGGCCGCATAGCTCGGGATCGTCACCGTCGCGAACACGAAGATGATGGTGAGGCCCGCCAGCAGGATGTTGAGCGCGATCTCGTTCGGCGTCTTCTGCCGCTCGGCGCCCTCCACCAGCTTGATCATGCGGTCGATGAAGGTCGAGCCCTGGGCTGCGGTGATGCGGACGCGGATCCAGTCCGACAGCACCTGGGTGCCGCCGGTGACCGCCGAGCGATCGCCGCCGGACTCGCGGATCACAGGCGCGGATTCACCGGTAATCGCCGCTTCATTGACTGAAGCAACGCCTTCGATCACCTCGCCGTCCGACGGGATGTTGTCGCCGGCCTCGACCAGCACGATATCACCGACCTTCAGCGAGGTACCGGGCACCATGCGATAGGTCCGGTCGGTGCCGGTGAGCAGCTTGGCCTGACTCTCGGTACGGGTCTTTTTCAGGGACTCCGCCTGCGCCTTGCCGCGGCCTTCGGCAACGGCCTCGGCGAAGTTGGCGAACAGCACGGTGAACCAGAGCCAGAGGATGATCTGGAAGGTGAAGCCGAGATTGGCGTTACCAATGACAAGGTCGCGCATGAAGATCACGGTGGTCAGCGCCGCCACGACCTCGACCACGAACATCACGGGGTTCTTCGCCATCAGCCGGGGATCCAGCTTGACGAAGGCCGATTTGATCGCCGGCACCAGGATCTTCGGGTCGAGCATGGTCGACGCCGTCACCTGCTTCTGCAGTCTTGTGGTTTCCATGGATGTCACTCCGGACAATTCGATCAGAACAGGGTGTTGGCGTTCATGGCGAGGTGCTCGACGATCGGCCCGAGCGCCAGCGCCGGGAAGAAGGTGAGACCGCCGATGATCAGGATCACGCCGATGACAAGGCCGACGAACAGGCCGCCGGTGGTCGGGAAGGTGCCCGCCGAGGCCGGGATCGACTTCTTCTCGACCAGCGAACCTGCAATGGCCATCGCCGGCACGATCATGAAGAAGCGGCCGACGAACATCGCCATCGCGAGCGTCAGATTGTAGAACAGGGTGTTGCCGGTGAGGCCCGCGAACGCCGAACCGTTGTTGCCGGTTCCCGAGGTGTAGGCATAGAGCACCTCGGTGAAGCCGTGCGGACCGGCATTGGCCATCGAGGCCACCGCCGACGGCAGCACCACGCCGACCGCGGTCCAGCCGAGATACATCAGCGGCAGCACCAGGATCGCAAGCATCGCCATCTTGACCTCGCGCGCCTCGATCTTCTTGCCGACATATTCCGGCGTACGGCCGACCATCAGGCCGGCGACGAAGATCGCCAGCACGACGAACAGCAGCATGCCGTAAAGGCCCGCACCGACGCCGCCGATGATGACTTCGCCAAGCTGCATGTTGATCAGCGGGATCATGCCGCCGAGCGCGGTGAAGCTGTCATGCATGGCATTGACCGCGCCGCAGGAGGCGGCGGTGGTGACGACGGCGAACAGCGAGGACGCGACGACGCCGAAGCGGACCTCCTTGCCCTCCATGTTACCGCCGGTGAGACCCAGCGCCTGCAGCGCCGAGGTGCCGTTGGCTTCCGCCCAATAGGTGACGGTGACGCCGGCGACGAACAGGATGCCCATCACGGCGAAGATCGCCCAGCCCTGGCGCTGGTTGCCGACCATGCGGCCGAACACATTCGTCAGCGCCGCACCCAGCGCGAAGATCGAGATCATCTGCACGAGGTTGGACAGCGCGGTCGGATTCTCGAACGGATGCGCGGCGTTAGCATTGAAGAAGCCGCCGCCATTGGTGCCAAGCATCTTGATCGCAACCTGCGAAGCGACAGGTCCGAGCGCGATGGTCTGCTTGCCGCCCTCAAGCGTGGCGGCATCGACATAAGCGCCGAGCGTCTGCGGCATGCCCTGCCAGACCAGGAACAGCGCATAAACGATGCAGATCGGCAGCAGCACGTAGAGCGTGCAGCGCGTGACGTCGACCCAGAAATTACCGACCGTGCGCATCGACGAGCGGGTGAAGCCGCGGATCAGCGCCATCGCCAGCGCGATGCCGGTCGCCGCCGACAGGAAGTTCTGGTGGGTCAGGCCCAGCATCTGGACCAGATAGGACAGCGTGCTCTCGCCGCCGTAGTTCTGCCAGTTGGTGTTGGTGATGAAGGAGATCGCAGTGTTGAACGAGAGATCCTCGGCAACCGCGGTCTGGCCGGCCGGGTTGAACGGCAGCACCGCCTGCAACCGCATCAGGCCGTAGATCAGGGCGAAGCCGCCGACATGGAACAGCAGCATCGCGACCGTATAGGTCAGCCAATGCTGCTCGCGCCGCTCGTCGACGCCGCCGACCCAGTAGATGCCGCGCTCGAGGGGGCGCAGCACGGGGGAGAGGAAGGTGCGCTCGCCGCTGAACACGCGGGTCATGTACCAGCCGAGCGGTTTGACCAGCGCGATCACGATCGCGCAAAATAGAATAATTTGAATCCAGCCGATGACGGTCATCGCGTCAAACCTTTCGAATGGGTGCGAAGCGCAGCAGCGACGCGAACATGCCGAGCAACAGCCCGGTCAGCACCGCGTCGGCCAAGAGGATCGTGCAAAGCGCGAGCATGGCGAACCGCCTAGAAGCGTTCGGGCCGCAGCAATGCGTAGGTGAGGTAGAACAACAGGCCGAGCGAAACGAGGCTGGCGAGCGAGTAATCGAAGATCATCGTCGCCTCCGTCACAGCCGTTCGCAGGCGTAGGCGTAGCCGATGCCGGCCGCGAAGAAGCCGATCGCGAGCGCCGCCATGAGAATGTCCATCATGAGAGACTCCTATGCATCCGAGGGGCGCGGGCGACCGTATAAGCGCTCCGCGCCGGATCGCCGTGAGGTGCCATCCGGGGCATAGGTTTTCGAGAGGTGGCGAATAAGGACGTTATAGGAATCGTATAAGTGCCTCAGTGCCGCCAACGTTCTCAGCCGTCGTCCCGGCGAAAGCCGGGACCCATAGCCACAGGGCCGAGTTTTGCGACGGCTGGAGCTCCAGCGCGACACGACAACTGAGATCGGTGGTTATGGGTCCCGGCTTTCGCCGGGACGACGCGCGGCCTTTATGGAATCCCTATATCTCCGCCCCTCGCCTCATCTCGTATTCAAATGGCACTCCGGCCATTTTGGGCCTGCGGCCAATGCTTTGGGCCGCACCCAGGACGAGATGACGCCATGTCCGTGCTATCCGAAAACACCTCGACCGATCTCGGCGAACGGCTGCGCGACGCCTATGCGGTATCCGCCGAATTCATGGCCGACATCATCAGCCAGACCTGCCGGCGCTTTCCCTCGGTCGGACAGAGCGGCAAGACCGCCCGCGTCGAGCGCCTGATCCGGTCCGGCGCCTGGACCGATGCCGCAATCGCGCTGCTCGATCTCGAACTGCCACAGTGGCAAATCCGCCGCCTGGTCTATGACGAGGGCGAGTGGCACTGCGCGCTGTCGCGCGAGCGCGAGCTGCCGGACTGGCTCGACCAGTCGATCGAGACCCGCCATACCGATCTCGCACTCGCAATCCTCAGTGGCTTCGTCGAGGCGCAGCGGATCTCGACGCCCGAGAATCGCACCAGCGTGCCGACCGTGCGTCGCGAACCGCGCACGCTGTACGAGCCGCTGCTCGTCGACAATATCGGCTGACGGCGGCGCAGCCGTGAACACCAAACAATTGCCGCGGCAACTGCCGTCGATCCAAGTCATGGTCCGGTTCGGCTTCCGGCTTGCCATCATGATCGGCTTCGCGGCGTTCGCCGGCGCCGGCTTCGGCAGGGGCCTCGTCACGCTGCTCTTGATGTCGGCCGTGATCTGCGCCTTCGCCGGGATTGCCAAACGGGAAATGCCGTTTGCCGCAAACCTCAATCACTGGGACGAGATGACCGCCTATGTCGCGCTGTGCGCGCTCGGCACCGGCATCGTCCAGCGCCTCTGAACCATCCCATGAAATCCTATGCCGCTCCTATGAAGTCGCTGCTCGCTCGTGCTCGATTTCATATCCGGCAAGACAGACATTGAACGCGTGACTTCCACCTTAAGGACGACCACAGTGAAATTCGTCGAACCTCCCTTGTGTAGCGCAGCGTCCACCATTGTCTTCATCGGCCGCAACCACCGCGGCCAATGGGTCGCCCAGCAGCAGAACGGCCTCTATGGCGGCCTGTTCGTCAATCGCGCCCAGGCCGTCAAATACGCGCTGTTCGAGAACGGCCAGCACCCCGAAATGATCGTCGAGCTGTCGCGCGAGATCGAGCTCGATATGCGCGGCGAGACCGCAAGCCTCCCCGCAAGCCGCGTGGCCTAAGCCACCCCCATGACTTCAAATGTGACTTCGATAGCGGCGTCGCGTCCGGATTCGGGCGAATGGCTGTCGGGCTTCATCCCCGATCTTCCGACCCCCTTCAATCACCGGGACGAAATCGACACCGAAGCGTTCGGCCGGCTGTGCGAGCGCCAGATCGCGGCCGGCGCCACGGCACTGGTGGTCGGCGAGACTGCAGGTGAGAGCTCGACGCTCGAGCCCGCGGAGCGCACGCAGCTGGTCCGCATCGCCGACCGCGTCGCACGCAAGCGGGTCCGCATCATCGCCGGCGCCGGGTCGAACGCGACGGATCGTGCCGTCACGTTCACGGCCGCCGCGGAAGCAGCCGGTGCCGACGCCATATTGTCGGTCGTGCCTTACTACAACAAGCCGATGCCACAGGGCATGGCGGCGCATTTCCGCGCCGTCGCCGCGGCCACGACCTTGCCAGTGATCCTGCACGACATTCCGTCTCGAACAGTGAAAGGCCTGGTCGACGAGACGCTGGTCGAGTTGGCAGCTTCGCCGCAAATCGTGGGCCTGCGCGACAGCAGCGGCGACATCGGCCGGCTTACGCGCCTGCGCCCACGCCTGCCGGCGACATTCCGGATGCTGACCGGCGACGACACCATTTCGCTGGCGCATCTCGCAGCTGGCGGTCATGGCTGCATTTCCACCGTGGCGAACCTTGCGCCCGATCTGTGTGTGGCCGTGGCCCGGCATCTCCGCGCCGGGCGATTGCATCAGGCGCGCGAGCTGCACCGGCGGCTGACGCCGCTTGCGACACTGCTGGAACGCGACCATCCCGCTGCCCTGAAATTCGCGCTGGCATTATTGGGCTTCATGCAGCCGGCGACGCGGCTGCCGATCGTTCAGCTGGAGGCGCAGGCGAAGGCCGAGATCGCGCAGGCGATGACCGACATCGCCGATGACTATCTGGCGGAAGCAAAATGAAAGCCGCGACGCGAGCCATCGCAATGCACAATAGGAGCCACGCACGGCTCCGTGACACCGCGCCATATTGAGGTTCCCGGACGGCGCCCCATATCCACGGCAAGGGAGTGCTTGCCGTGCAGACCCTCAAGGCGGCTCTCGTTATGGCGACCGTCCTGGTCGCTCTGGTTTTCTCCATCCGTCCCGGCGCGGCCGCGGACAACAGCCATCTTGCCCTGACCATTTCAATCGACGGCGCGATCGGGCCGGCATCGGCCAGTTACGTCAAAGATGCTCTGGCCAAGGCCGCCGAACGGCGCGCCGAGATCGTCATCCTGCGCCTGAACACACCGGGCGGTCTCAGCACCAGCATGCGCGAGATCATCACCGACGTGCTGGCCTCGCCCGTTCCCGTCGTCGGCTATGTTGCGCCCTCCGGCGCCCACGCCGCGAGCGCCGGGACCTATATCCTCTATGCGACCCATCTTGCCGCGATGGCGCCTGGCACCAATATCGGCGCCGCGACGCCGGTCCAGATTGGCGGCCCGATGCCGGGCCTGCCGGGCAGCCCCCCGGACAAGGGTGGCAAGGATCAGAAAGACGGCGGCAGCGCGTCCGAGACCAAGGATGCCATGACGGCGAAGGTGACGAACGATGCCGTTGCCTTCATCCGCAGCCTCGCCGAACTGCGCGGCCGCAATGCCGACTGGGCCGAGAAGGCGGTCCGCGATGCTGCCACCCTCAGCACCAACGCCGCATTGCAAGCCAATGTCATCGAGTTTACCGCGCGCGATCCGGCCGACCTGCTGAGGCAGATCGACGGCCACACGGTGGAGCTTGCCGGCGGCAAGACACAGCGCCTGGCGACCAAGGATGCCGTGATCGAAGCCATCGACCCCACCTGGCTCTCGCGCGCACTGGCGGTCGTCACCGACCCCAACATCGCGTTCGTCCTGCTGATGGTCGGCATCTACGGCCTGATATTCGAGTTCATGTCGCCCGGTGCCGTGGCGCCTGGGGTCGTCGGGACGATCTGCCTGCTGCTCGGCCTCTATGCACTCAACATGCTGCCGATCAACTATGCCGGCTTCGCCCTGATGCTGGTCGGGATCGCGCTGCTTGCGATCGAGGCGTTCAACCCGACCGTCGTGATCGGCCTCGGCGGCATCGTCGCCTTCGTGCTTGGCGCCGCCATGCTGTTTCGGATCGAGGCGCCCGGATACCACCTGTCATGGTCGGTGATCTGCATCGTCGCGGCGATGTTCGCAGGCCTCGTTCTCGTCGTGCTCGGCGCGCTGCGCCGCGCGCGCAACGGCCCGATCCGCCTTGGCGCGCAAGCCATGCGCGGGCTATCGGCCGAGGTGCTCGACTGGACCGAGACGTCAGGCCACGTCTTCACCAATGGTGAACGCTGGCAGGCGCGCGGCACCGAGACATTCAGGGCCGGAGAGACGGTCGAGGTCGCCAACATCGTCGATCTGACGCTGGTGGTGCGGCGTGCGCCGGCCGCCGCCGGCCAGGGAGGTAAAGCATGATGCTTGATTATTTCACCTATGCGGCGATCGCGTTGCTGATCATCATATTCCTGACCCAGGCCGTGCGCGTGCTGCGCGAATATGAGCGCGGCGTCATCTTCACGCTGGGTCGTTTCACCGGGGTGAAGGGTCCCGGGCTCATCATCCTGATTCCGGTTGTGCAGCAGCTGGTGAAGGTCGATCTCAGGGTGGTGGTGCAGGTGGTGCCGCCGCAGGACGTAATTTCTCGCGACAACGTCTCGGTCAAGGTCAACGCCGTTCTCTACTTCCGCATCGTCGACCCCGAGCGCGCCATCATCAAGGTCAGCGACTACATGGCTGCGACCAGCCAGCTGGCCCAGACCACGCTGCGCTCGGTGCTCGGCAAGCACGAGCTCGACGAGATGCTGGCGGAACGCGACCGGCTGAACGCCGATATCCAGGAGACCCTCGACAAGCAGACCGACGTCTGGGGTATCAAGGTCAACGCGGTCGAGATCAAGGACATCGATATCAACGAAACCATGGTGCGGGCGATCGCCAAGCAGGCCGAGGCAGAGCGGCTGCGGCGCGCCAAGGTGATCAACGCGATGGGCGAGCAGCAGGCCGCCGAGAAGCTGGTCGAGGCCGGGCGGATCCTCGCCCAGGAGCCGCAGGCGATGCAGCTCCGCTATTTCGCCGCGCTGCATGACATTGCCGGCGAGCGCTCCTCGACCGTGGTCTTCCCGCTCCCGATGAATTTGCTCGATCACCTCACGCGCCGTAGCGAGGCGACGTGATCGCAATTGCTAATGCCCGTGATGCTTGGCCCGCCACGCAGGTCCGGGGCCGCGCATATAATGGGCTTCGGGCCGGTAGACGCTGATCGGCTCCTCGCCGATCCAGGCGAAGAATTTGAGCAGCCCCTCTGCGGCGCTGCGCAGCAGGGACGCGATGAATACAACTGCGCGCATCTCAGTAGTCCCACTTCTCGCCGAGCACGACCGGCGCCCGCGGATATCTCTCGGCATCGCCGCCGGGCATGCCGACGTTGAGATGGGTCCGTGCCCAGTCCTCATGCCCGCGATGCAGCAACAGCTCGTTGCGCAGCCGGTGGATTTTTGCCGCGGCGATGGCGCGGTGAAGCGTCCTGAAGGCGAGGCCGATCCGCCGGATGGTCCGCCGCAGCACCAGAGGCATGGCACCGGCCGAACCGTGCGGCCGGACATCGTGTACGTGGAGCAAGGTCATGTCCCACCTTCCTGTTGGCGGCGCGCGAACGCACCGCGTCACGCCATAGATGCTGGGAAGTCCGTAGGAATTCGAGAGGACACGCCGCGGCGCGACATAGGAGTCGCATAAAGACCGGCCAACCTGCGATGGGACCGGATGTGCCGCCCCGTACAGGCCGGAACGCAATGTCGCTGGCCGTGTTGACCAGCGCCCATTCAGTGCTAGCCTTTCGACAGCAAACAGCGTCAAGCGGGCTTGATCACCGAGGGTGAAGACCATGAACCTCGTATCGCCAACTGTCGCAACCGCCGGGCCGGTCCACGCCGATGGCGTGGTCGCGGCAGGCGTCTATGTCGAGGGACGACGCGTGGCCAATATCGCGATCGATGAGGCCGCGAGCTGGCGCAACAAGCCGGATCATGTCGTGTGGATCGGCCTGCACGAGCCCGACATGACGCTGCTGAGCAGCCTGCAGCGACAATTCCAGCTGCACGACCTCGCGATCGAAGATGCGGATCATGCGCATCAGCGTCCGAAGATCGAACAATACGGTGATGCGCTGTTCATCGTGGCACGCACCGCGCAGCTCGAGGGCGAGAGCATCTCGTTCGGCGAGACGCACCTGTTCGTCGGCGAGGGCTACATCGTCTCCGTTCGCCACGGCGCCTCGACCTCCTACACGCCGGTCCGCGAGCGTTGCGAGAGCTGCCCGCGCGCTCTCGCCCGGGGCGAGGACTACATCCTCTATGCCATCCTCGATTTCATCGTCGACAACTACTCACCGGTGCTCGAGACGATCCAGGAGGAGGTCGAGGCGATGGAGGCGGAGGTGCTGGCGAGCGCGATGACGCGGGCACAGATCGAGCGGCTCTATCTGCTGCGGCGCGACCTGCTGCGGCTACGCAACGCGGTCGGGCCGCTGGTGGAGGTCTGCCGCAGGCTGGAGCGCGACAACCTGCCGATGGTGCGCGAGACGATGCGGCCGCTGTTCCGTGATGTCACGGACCACGTCCGCACCATCCAGGAACGCATCGATTCACTGCGCGAGGTGCTCGCCTTTGCATTTGAGGCAAGCCTGCTGGTCGGTCAGGCGCAGGAAACCGCGATCTCCAAGAAGCTCGCCTCATGGCTTGCGATCGTGGCGGTGCCGACCGCCGTCGCCGGCATCTACGGCATGAATTTCAAGTACATTCCGGAGCTGCAATGGGAGTACAGTTATTTCGTCGTGATGGGCCTGATGCTGGTCGCATGCGGCGCGCTGTTCTGGCAGTTCAGGCGTTCCGGCTGGCTGTAGGCAGCGATCAGAACATCGAGCCATTCTGGCCCGGAGCAGAGCGCAGCGGCGCATCCCAGCCATGCTGCAAATCGTGACATTACGGACAATTTTACCCTCGATCGGCGGCACCAGAGGCCGGTTTACGGTCGGCGGCAAGACCGGTAACCTCGCCTCCCAATGCGACGTGGAGACTGCCCATGCGGCCCAAGGATCAGATCAACTGGATGCTGACGGATGCGATCGAGGCGCTCGCCCGCGCCGAACGATTGCACCAGAGCTTCCTCAATTTGCACCCGCGCGGGGAAACCAGCGAGCCGAGCTGGGAACCGCCGATGGACGTGATCGAGACCGAGGAGGAGATCCTGATCCTGGTCGCGCTGCCGGGGGTCGATCCCGACGAGGTCGAGGCCGCGCTCGACGGCGGCACGCTGGTGATCTCCGGCCGCCGCACTTTGCCCTCCGAGCTCCGCAACGCCCGCATCCTGCGCCTCGAGCTGCCGCAGGGCCGCTTCGAGCGCCGCATCGCGCTGCCGACCGGCCGCTACACCATCAGCCGCTTTGCCGCGCATGGCTGCGTCGGCCTGCGGCTCGGAAAATCGAGCTGAGGGATTTCGATATGGCTGCATCAGACATTTCAAGCCCGGCATCGAGCTCGGCCCCGATTCCGAGCGACGCGATGATCATCGTCCCGGTGCGCAACACCGTGCTGTTTCCGGACGTGATCATCCCGATCACGATCGCGCGCGCGACCTCGATCGCCGCGGCCCAGCAGGCGGTGCGCGAGCAGCGGCCGATCGGCATCCTGCTGCAACGCGATCCCGAGACCAACGATCCCGGCCCGGACGGGCTCTACCGTGTCGGTACTGTCGCCAACATCGTGCGCTACATCACCGGCGCCGACGACACCCACCATCTGGTCTGCCAGGGCGTGCAGCGCATGCGCGTGCTCGACTATCTGCCCGGCACGCCGTTCCTCGCCGCCCGCGTGCTGCAGATTCCCGAACCGACCAACACCTCGCCCGAGATCGAAGCGCGCTTCCTTAATCTGCAGCGCCAGGCGCTGGAGGCCGCGCAATTGCTGCCGCAGACGCCGCCCGAGTTGATCGCCGCGCTGCAGGGTACGACGTCGCCGGCGACGCTGGCCGACCTTGCGACCTCCTACATGGACATCAAGCCGGCGGAGAAGCAGGACATCCTGGAAACCATCGACCTCGTGGCGCGGATGGACAAGGTGTCGCGCCATCTCGCCGAGCGCATCGAGGTGCTGAGGCTCAGCCAGGAGATCGGGCAGAAGACCAAGGCGGTGTTCGACGAGCGGCAGCGCGAGGCGATCCTGCGCGAGCAGATGGCGACCATCCAGCGCCAGCTCGGTGAAGGCGACGGCAAGGCCGCCGAGGTCGCCGAACTGACCAAGGCGATCGCGGAGGCCAAGATGCCACCGGAGGCCGAGGGCCAGGCGCGGAAGGAATTGCGCCGCTATGAGCGGATGCCCGAGGCCGCGGCCGAATCCGGCATGGTGCGCAGCTATCTCGACTGGCTGATCGACCTGCCCTGGAGCATTCCGGAGGAGAAGCCGATCGACATCGCGGAAGCGCGCAAGATCCTCGACCAGGACCATTACGGTCTGGAGAAGATCAAGAGCCGCATCATCGAATATCTCGCGGTGCGCAAGCTCGCGCCCGGCGGCAAGGCGCCGATCCTCTGCTTCCTCGGACCTCCCGGCGTCGGCAAGACCTCGCTCGGGCAATCGATCGCGCGCGCGATGTCGCGGCCGTTCGTTCGGGTCAGCCTTGGTGGCGTGCATGACGAGGCCGAGATCCGCGGCCATCGCCGCACCTATATCGGCGCGCTGCCCGGCAACATCATCCAGGCGATCAAGAAGGCCGGCGCGCGCAATTGCGTGATGATGCTGGACGAGATCGACAAGATGGGGCGCGGCATCCAGGGCGATCCGTCGGCCGCGATGTTAGAGGTGCTCGACCCCGAGCAGAACAGCACCTTCCGCGACAATTATCTCGGCGTGCCGTTCGACCTCTCCCGCGTCGTCTTCATCGCCACCGCCAACATGCTCGACGGCGTCCCGGGCCCGCTGCTCGACCGCATGGAGCTGATCAGCCTTGCCGGCTACACCGAGGATGAGAAGCTCGAGATCGCCAAGCGCTATCTGGTGCGCCGCCAGCTCGAGGCCAACGGCATCAAGGCCGAACAGGTCGAGATCGAGCCGGATGCGCTGCGGCTGATCATCAAGAGCTACACCCGCGAGGCAGGCGTCCGCAATCTCGAGCGCGAGATCGGCAAGGTGCTGCGCAACGTCGCGGTGCAGATCGCCGAGGGCAGCACCAGCCACGTCACGATCACGCCAAAGGACATCGTGTCGCTGCTCGGTCAGCCGCGGTTCGAGAACGAGATCGCGCAGCGCACCAGCATCCCGGGCGTGGCCACCGGGCTTGCCTGGACCCCGGTCGGGGGCGACATCCTGTTCATCGAGGCCTCGCGCACGCCGGGCCGCGGTGCGTTGATGATCACCGGGCAGCTCGGCGACGTGATGCGCGAGAGCGTGCAGGCCGCGATGACGCTGGTCAAAAGCCGCGCCGCCCAGCTCGGCATCGACCCCGCCGTGTTCGAGAAGAGCGACATCCATGTCCACGTTCCCGCCGGCGCCACACCGAAGGACGGCCCCAGCGCAGGCGTTGCGATGTTCACCGCCCTCACCTCGCTCCTGACCGACCGCACGGTGCGCAGTGACACCGCGATGACCGGCGAGATCTCGCTGCGCGGCCTCGTGCTTCCGGTCGGCGGCATCAAGGAGAAGGTGGTCGCCGCCGCGGCCGCGGGCCTGACCCGGGTGATGCTGCCGGCGCGCAACAGGCGCGACTACGACGACATCCCCGCCGGCGCTCGCGCCAAGCTGGAATTCATCTGGCTGGAGCGCGTCGACGAAGCAATCGCCGCCGCGCTGGAGCCCGCCAAGGCGACGCCCGCGGCTGCGGAGTGAGTGGCGGCAGATAACGCTGGGCGTTGATCATCTCGCCCGGGGCTTACCCCTCTCCCTAGCCCTCCCCCGCAAGGGGGGAGGGAGTCTGATCAGCGTGCTCACCTTACGTTGCGCCGCGCAAGAAGCGCAGACGATGTTTGAATAGCTGCAAGGTCTGTCATGCACACGAGTGCTGCGAGCACCGACCAGGTCTCGGACGATCTCGGCATCGAATGTGTAAGGGAGTCACCGGCGGAAGGGTTCCCTCCCCCCTTGCGGGGGAGGGCTAGGGAGAGGGGTGCCGCACGGCGCGCTCTCTCCACTCAATGTTCAACGTATTCAGAGCGGCCTCAGGTCTTGGTCATGCAGTCCGAGATATAGAACCAGCGGTCGTCGCCGATCAGTCCCTTCTGCTTCACCTCTTTGCGGCAGGCCTTGAGCTTGGGCTTGTTGGCGTGCCACTGCGCTTTCATGGCCTTCAGTTTCTCCATCGTCAGCTTGATCTTCGACGGCTTGGCCGTGGTGGCGGCCGGCGCCGGCGCGGCCGGTGCCGCGGTCTGGGCCGAGGCGGCATGAAGCCCGACGGCGAGCAATGCGGCGGCAAGGCAAATCCGGGTGCGAACCATTGAAATCCCCCAATTCCATTTCTGTTTATTGAATAAAACGAATGCCGCAGGCGCCGTAGCATCGGCGACCCGCGGCGATGATCGTCGCGATCAGAGGATTTTGACCGCGCTGAGCAGCGTCATGTAGATGCCCCAGGCCAGCGGAATTCCGACGAACAGCCAGAACAGCGCCGCCCGGCCGTCCAGACCGCCCTTGCCGATACCGAACGATCCGCTCGGTCCGGCGCCACCAGTCGCGGTGGCTTCCTGCAGCTTCGCCACCTCGGCGTCGCTCATGTGCCACTTCGGATCGACCGGTTTGATCAGGTAGTTGCAGATGAAGCCGGCAATCAGCATGGCGCAGAGGATATACATCGTCGTGTTGTAGAGCTGGTCGCGCGGCACACCGGCCGCTAGTTGGAAATCGCGCAGGTAGTTCACCACCACGGGGCCGATAATACCGGCGGTCGACCATGCCGTCAGCAGGCGGCCATGGATCGCGCCGACGAACTGGGTGCCGAACATGTCGGCGAGATAGGCCGGCACGGTGGCGAAGCCGCCGCCATACATCGACAGGATGATGCCGAAGCCAAGCACGAACAGAAGCTTCGAGCCCATCGCGGCAAAGGTCGGCGCCAGCGCGTAGAGCACGATGCCGAGCACGAAGAACGTGTAATAGGTGTTCTTGCGGCCGATCTTGTCCGACAGCGAGGCCCAGAAGAAGCGGCCGCCGATGTTGAACAGCGACAGCAGGCCGGCGAAGCCGGCGGCGATCGCCGCGATCTGCGCCTTCTGCGAGGCATCAAGCGCATTGAAGCCGACATTGGGCAACCCGATCAGCTTGCCGGCGAATATCTCCTGCAGCATCGGCGAGGCCATGCCGATCACCCCGATGCCCGCCGACACGTTGAGGCAGAGCACCAGCCAGATCAGCCAGAACTGCGGCGTCTTGTGCGCGTTGTCGAGATGCACGTTCCTGGTCGAGATCATCGCGTTGGACTTGGCCGGCGGCGTCCAGCCGTCCGGCTGCCAGCCGGCCGGCGGGATGCGATAGCGGAACGCGCCGATCATCATGAAGACGAAGTAGATCGCGCCCATGGTGAGGAAGGTTTCCCGACCGCCGCGGCATGGCGACCGGCATGGCGATCATGGGCTTTGGTGGCGGCGCGATGATCGGTGCGCCGCTCGCGGACAGGCTGATGAACTATTTCAAGACGCCGACCTCGGTGGGCGT
>NZ_VKHP01000049.1 GCF_010811875.1 Bradyrhizobium uaiense | reverse complement strand
CGCGGGCGGACCTGCGCTCGTATCGTCGAGCAGGCGCTGCGGCTCGGTTACCGGCACGTCGACACCGCGCAGATTTACGACAATGAGCGCGAGGTGGGCGAGGGGCTGCGCGCATCCGGCGTCAAGCGCGTCGATGTGTTCGTCACCACCAAGGTCTGGACCACGCACTTCATGGCGAAGGATCTCGAACGGTCCGCCAAGGAGAGCCTGGCGCGGCTGCGCATGACCGAGGTTGATCTGTTGCTGCTGCACTGGCCCAATCCGCAGGTGCCGCTCGCCGAGACGCTCGGTGCGCTGGCGCGGGTCAGGCAGGCGGGACTGGCGCGGCACATCGGCGTCTCGAACTTCAGCGTCGCACTGATCGAGGAGGCGGTGGCGACGTGTCCCGAGCCGCTCGCCTGTGACCAGGTCGAGTACCATCCTTACCTGGACCAGGCCGATGTGATCGAGGCCTGCGCACGCCAAGGCATGGCGTTCGTCGCCTACAGCCCGATCGCGAAGGGGCGGGTGAAGAGCGACTGTGCGCTGGCGCGGATCGGCGACCGCTATCGCAAGACGGCTGCCCAGGTCTGCCTGCGCTGGTTGGTGCAACAAAATGTGGCCGCGATCCCGCGCACCTCGAAGCTCGAGCGTCTCCAGGAAAACATCGACATCTTCGATTTCGAGCTGTCGGATCAGGACATGCGCGAGATTTCCGCGATGGCTGGTGCCGGCGCATGTTGATCGGCCGATGCGCCACTTGCCTGGGCATCATTGCGCGGAAAATCGCTGGGCGGCGGCCCGGATCATGCTATTGCGCGCTGGCCGCTTGCGGATTTGAACCGAAGGGGGATTGAGGCAGGCGGGTTCCGACCGGTAATGTTGCCGGCGGGGAGACATCACTGATGTGATCGAGCGGGATGAAGTTTCGGCCAAACGCGGACATGTTGGCATCGGTGTTCGTGCACCTGATGCTGCTCGCGCTGATTTTCCTGTATTCGGAGGTCCATCAGTTCGATCCCGTCGCCGCTGACACGGTGCCGGTCGAGATCGTGACGCCGCAGGAGGTCGCCAAGTCCGAGATCAAGACCGAGCCCGATCCGGTGCCGAGCCCGTCGCCGACCCCCGAGCTGCAGCTGCCGTCGCTCGACAAGCCGGTGGACTCAGCCAGGCCCGAATCGTCGGCGCAGGCACCGGCGCCGAAGCCGCAGCAGACCGCGCCGGAGCCTCAGCAGAAGCAGGCGACGCCCCCGACGCCCAAGCCGAGCCCGGCTCCGCAACATGCCGCGGCTGAACCGCCGCCGGCAATGCCAGCACCTCAGGCGCCGCCGATGCCCCAGCCGATGGCGCAGCAACCGGCGTCGTCTCAGCCTGCCTACGCGAAGCCCGAGCCTGACCTGTCCGTCAAATACAATGTCATGCTCGGCCTGCCGCCCGACATCTCCGTGAAGCCGCCCGCCAACGCGCCGTCCGGTCCCGGTCCCGGCAAGGACAATTTCGACGCGGCGGCCACCGAACAGGCCGATGTCGGCTCCAGCGTGGCCGCCGAATTCCGACGCCACCTGAAGACCTGCATGAAACTCCCGGCGACGGTGAGCACGAGCGACGATGTCAGGATCAAGCTCCGGGTGTTCCTGAAGCCCGACGGCAAGCTCGCCTCGCCGCCGCTGTTGATCGAGGCCACCGCATCGGAAAAGGGGCCGCTGCTGCTGAAAAGCGCGACCGAGGCGCTGCAGGCCTGCCAGCCCTATGCGATGCTGCCGCGGGACCGCTACGGCGAATGGAAGGTGCTCGATCTCGATTTCAGCCCGCGCGATTTCGCGTCGTGAGCCAGGACGAGCGTCAGCTGCCCATCGCCCGCCAGGCGTTCGAGGCGAACTGCCGGCGCCAGATCACGATCACGACGGCGGCGGTGGTGATGAACAGCACCCAGGGGCTGACGAACCAGCCGAGATAGCCGAGCGCGAAGAAGAACGCGCGCTGACCGCGGTTGAAGTGCCGGCCCGCGGTCTCGAACAGCCGGGTGGTGCGGATCACATGGGCTTCCGCCTCCGGTGTGTCGCGCTGGCCGGCCGGCGGCATCGCGCCGAACAGGATCGCGACATAGTTGAACAGGCGATAGGCCCAGGCGAATTTGAAGAAGGTGTAGATGAAGATCAGGATCAACCCGATGCACTTGACCTCCCACAGAGCAGGCGAGGGCGTGAGGTTGACCGGCAGCGCACCGAGCACGGCGAGCGCGTCATTGGTCGCGCGCAGCAGCGCCAGCGCGCCGCCGATCGCGATCAGGCTGGTGGAGGCAAAGAATGCGGTGCCGTTCTGCAAGCTGGCCATGATCTGCATGTCGACCATCCGCGCATCGCGGTTGAGCAGATTCCTCACCCAGATTTCGCGGTAGACATGCATGCGCGCCGACAGGCTGTCGCGCCCATAGGCGGTGTGCTCCAGCGTGATGGCGTAGACCAGCCACTCCAGCGCAAAGAAGCCGACGGCCAGGATGTCGACCCAATAGCCGGTCATGGTGCCTTCCTTCGTGAACGCGCGGCCTGCCGCTCCGCGCCGCATCCTGCGTCATGTACAGGTTGAACGCGTGCAATGCACTATGGCAAACTGGCGTGACAACAGGATTCCCGGACATGCTCAAGCTCGTCATCGGCAACAAGAACTATTCGTCATGGTCGATGCGGCCCTGGCTGGCGCTGCGCGCCAACGACATCCCGTTCGAGGAAATCTTCGTTCCGCTCTACACCGATCAGGCCGACAAGGATCGCATCCTCTCTTTCAGCAAGGCCGGCAAGGTGCCGACGCTGATCGACGGCGACGTCACGGTGTGGGATTCGCTTGCGATCATCGAATATCTCGCCGAGAAGTTTCCCGAGGCCAAGCTGTGGCCCTCGGATCGCGCCGCGCGTGCACATGCGCGCGCGATCTCGGCGGAGATGCACTCGGGCTTCGTGCCGCTGCGTAGCGAATGCGGCATGAACCTGCACCGGCCGATCCGCGCCATCGCACTGTCGGACGATGCGCGGGCCAATGTGGCGCGGATCGAGGATATCTGGGCCGAATGCCACGCGCGTTACGGCAAGCAGGGCCCGTTCCTGTTCGGTACCTTCTCCGGGGCGGACGCGATGTACGCTCCCGTGGTGCATCGCTTCCGCACCTACGCGATCCCGGTGAGGGCCGAGGCGCAGCATTATGTCGATGCCATGATGCAGCTTCCGGCGTTCCAGGAATGGACCCGCGACGGCGTTGCCGAGACGCTGCGGATCGCCCGATTCGAGGACGTCTGACGGTTCTAGCGCTTCCGATTTGTGACAAGGCTCGCAAAGATCGCGGCTTGACGTCGCGGGGCCGAAAGCGTCGAATCCGAAAAGCCGGATCTTCAAGTCGTGAAAGGACTTAGACCATGGGTATTCTGGATTCCCTGGAGAATTCGCCCGAGCTGAAGGGCATGCTTGGCCAGCTCGGCGCGGCGGTGATTCCCGCTGTGCTCGGCGAGGTGATGGGCAATGGCGGGCAGGGCGGCTTGTCCGCGATCGTTGCCAAGCTCGAGCAGGCCGGGCTCGGCGACCAGGTCAAATCCTGGATCGGCACCGGCCAGAACCTGCCGATCACGGCCGAGCAGCTCCAGCAGGTGCTGGGCAGCGACACGGTCAGGCAACTCGCCGCCAGGTTCAATATTCCGGTCGACCAGCTCTCTAAGGTGCTCGCCCAGCAGCTTCCGGCTGCGGTCGATGGCGCGAGCCCCAACGGCAAGCTGCCGCATACCGCCTGAGCGGGTGGAACCGGGTTCCGCGGGCAATTTCCGGCTGGCACGTAAATTGCTGCCTATCGCCCTGAAAAACCTGCAAAAATCGTACCTTCGCCATGCCCCAATCTTGCTGGATTTGGGGCGGTGCGATGTGCTAGCTTGCCGCAGGGTTCTCAAAATGCCGGCCAGAGCTATCGGGACTGTCAGCTCGGCCAGCAATCTCTAAGAAAATGGAGAGGGCGTTGAAGCATAAGTACTCGATTGGCGAAGTCGTCTATTTCACGGCCAGCAACGTGGCGCGCCCCGCTGCGAGCGGTACCTATCAGGTGATCCGCCTGCTGCCGACCGATGGTGATGACTGCCAATATCGCATCAAGAGCTCGACCGAAGCTTTCGAACGGGTGGCCAAGGAGAGCCAGCTCGCGCTGTCCTGATGAGTTGTGCGCAAGCCGGTGGCTGAAGCGGGTTCCGCGCTGCCGCCGTCAAAAGGCCCTGTTCGCAGACCCATTGTGCTGAAGGTTGGACGTCGGGATGGCGGCGTTCGCCGCCGCCGATTGTGCTTACGCTGCGTTGAGGGACATCGCGCATGAATTGGGCTTCCTCGCTGGATCAGATCTGGCGCTCACCGACCTTCCCGATGTGGCTGACGCTGGCCGCGGCAGGATTTTTTGGGGTTGTCGTTCTCGTCACGCTGCTGCGTGCGGAAAAATCCGTCGCCAACGGCGCGCTGACCGTCATTACGTTGCTGTCGATCGCGGTCGCGGTCGCCGCGACGATCCGCGGCTTCGGGCCAGGCGGGCAGGCGTCGCCGGCCGACACACGGACGGCGCAATTGACTGGCCAGACCGTGCCGGCGCTGGCCTGCGTCGACGACCTCGCCGGAGATGCCGTTCTCAATGCCTGCGAGAAGGTGCTGTTCGGTTCATCGGATACCGCCGCTGCTGCGGTCAGCTATGCCGCGGCACAGATTTCGCGGTTGACTGCACTGGGCGACCTCGCCGCCGCGGAGCGCAATTCGACCACCGAGTTGCAGGCGCTGCGCCGCGCCATCGAGCATGACCGGTACGGCCTCGTCGCCTACGCGCTGATGGCGCGCGACCATTGCACACCGACCGCGTGCCCAGCGTTCCGCTCGCTCGGCGACAACCATCAGATCATCGCCAACATGAACGAGCGGACCTACGAGAACCTCGTCACGCGCTATGCGGGGGCCTGGAACGCGCCGTCCGCGCAGCCGTCGGCAGCCGGTCTGGTCGCGGCGCTGCCGCCGTCGATGCCCACGGGCAAGCCGACCAATGCCGAGTTTCCGAGCGCGTCGTCGACGCCGCCGGTCAGCATCATGACGCCCGAACCGGCGAAGCCGGCCGCAGCGGCACCGCCGCCGGCCGCGCGCGCTGCCGCCGCACCGCCCGCTGCCCCGAAGCGGCCGCCCGTGGCCAAGCGTCCGGTGCAGATCGCGCCGGCTGCGGCGCCGGCGCCGCCACCCGCGGCGGCGAGTGCGCCGGCGGCCGCGAGCCAGGATTGAGCCTGACACTGAGGGTAATGACGGCGGCGTGAGCCGTCGTCATCGCACCGTTTGCACGGCAGTCCCGATATCCACCGCTGCCTACGGCGCTCCCTTTTCAAAGCGCGCGCCGGCCGCTACATCCGACGCATGCCGCTACATCTCATCAAGCTCGCCGTCGGTTGCGACTCCGTCAAGGAACTCAAGGGCTGGGTCGCCGAACGGATGGCGACCGCGAAGAAAAAGGGCCTGCCGCTCCGTCACGTCCACATCACGCGGATGACGCCGAAGCGCGAGGAGGAGCTCCTTGCCGGCGGCTCGCTGTATTGGGTGATCCGTGGCGAGATCGCCGCGCGCGAGAAGATCATCGCGATCGAGCCGTTCCGCGACAAGGATGGCATCGGACGCTGCCGCATCGTCATGCAGCCCAAGGTGATCGCCGTCTCGCCGCGGCCGATGCGGCCGTTCCAGGGCTGGCGCTATCTGACGGCCGACTCCGCTCCGGCCGATCTCACCAAGTCGAGCGCCGCCAGCGTGGCTTCGATGCCCGAGCCGATGCGCCGCGAGTTGCGCGACCTCGGATTGCTCTGAGCAATCGGACAGCTCTCGTCGATCGGGCGGCAGTTGCCGCGGGTCACTGGGTCACGAGATGCAGCCGGCTCCATTCGGACGCCGGGATCTCGACATAGCGGCCGCCCGCCTTGCTGACGGTGACGTCGAGCAGTTCATGGTCGATCCCCATCTCGCCGAGATATCGCCGGAACTGTTCGGTGAAGATCGAGGTCAGGCTTTCGCGGTGCTCGGCCGAGACGTTGGGGGCGAGCCGGTCGTAGATCTGCATTTTGGCGGTCAGGACGACGCGATTGCCGGGCGGCACGATGCGATGGACGCCGCCCGCAAGCATCAACACACAGGCAAGCTCGCAGGCCACGCTGGACAGCTTCTCCTTCGCGTCCAGCGGGCCGCCGGGCCGCTTCAGCGCAAAGCATTCCTCCTCGGATTTCCCGCCGCAGGCCTCGACCTCGGTCGCTGCGACCGCAGCATCGATGCCGCGTCCGCGCAGGATCCGGCCAAGGCTGGCAGCGACGGTGAGGTCGGACCCCGGTTTGACATTGATCACCACCGGCAGCTTGCGTCCGTTCTGACGGTCGAGGATCGCCAGCAGGCGCTTGTAGGTGTCCCATTGCACGGCGCCCTCGGCGGCGATCCAGTCCGAGCAGCCTGGACCGCAGGCATCGGGCGCGCCATGCGCGACATAGAAGATCATCGCGCCGGGCGCCGAATTGACCCCGCCGACCGGCGGCCGGGTCTGCGCCTGCACCACGGTGGCGGCCGCCAGTGCGATGCCGAGAACAATGCCGTGCGTGAAATACCTGCTCATTCCGATCGCCCTCTGAAAGGCGCGATCATCCCTGCGTCACGGGCGCGGCGCAAGCACGACCCGGCCGCACGGATGAGGCCGGGCCCTCATTACACGCGCGCGTCGGGACCGTGCATGAACGGCATCACACTTTTCCGGAGGCTGCCTAAACCGCGATGTTGTCGATCAGGCGCGTGCTGCCGAGCCGTGCTGCGACCAGCATCCGCATCGGGCCGTCTTTCAGCGAGCCGATCGGCGCCAGCGAGGCGGCGTGGCGAACCTCGAGATAATCGAGCACGAAGCCGGCCTTCGTGATCAGCGCCGCGCCGGCGGCCATTGCCGTCGCGGTGTCCTCGCCGGCGCGCAGGCGACCTGCCGCTTCCTTCATCACCCGGTTGAGCTCGGGCGCGGCGCGCCGCTCCTCAGCCGAGAGGTAGACGTTGCGCGAGGACATCGCGAGCCCATCGCGTTCGCGCACCGTCTTGGATCCGATCACCTTGACGCCGAGGTCGAGGTCGGCGGCCATCTGGGTCAACACCCGGAGCTGTTGAAAGTCCTTCTCGCCGAAGATCGCGACATCCGGCCGGACCTGCGTGAACAGCTTGCCGACCACGGTGGCGACGCCGCCGAAGAAGTGCGGACGGAAGCGATCCTCGAGCCCGGCGGTGGCCGGCCCTTCCGGCACGATCCTGGTGGCGAAGCCGTCCGGATACATCGCTTTCACCTCGGGGTGCCAGATCAGGTCGACGCCTTCGGCCGCGAGCTTGGCGACGTCTTCCTTCCAGGTGCGCGGATACGACCCGAAATCTTCCGTCGGCGCGAACTGCGTCGGGTTGACGAAGATCGAGACGACGACCCGCTTGGCACGGCGTTTGGCGAGCCGCACCAGCGACACATGGCCGTCATGGAGGGCACCCATGGTTGGGACCAGCGCGACGGTCGCCTTCTTGGCGCGCAGGGCGTCGACGGCGCGACGAAGGGCAGGGACGGTACGGACGACGGTGGGATTTCTCGGCATCTGGTCTCGGCTCGTGGGGCAATCGGGGTGGGATTTTTGGCGTTCGGCAGGTGGCGTACCTTACCAAGTCCGGGCCGCTATCGGCAAACCACCGCGCATGCATTACCCGATCTCGAATGCGCATGGATCGTGGGCCGCATTCCGTTGATCGACGCAGCGCGCTTGCTCGTTCGATTCATCATTAAGGACGGCTGCAATTGATTTCGTGTCGCAGTGATGCATTTCACTTGACCGCAGCGGCGCTCGATTTGAAGATCGCTGTCGGGGATTGAATCATGTTGGTGCAGGCAAGTCAGGGTCAATCCGGCTCCGCACATGTCGTGGTGCTGGGCAACGAGAAGGGTGGTTCGGGCAAGTCGACCACCGCCCTGCACATCGCCGTTGCGCTCATGAAGGCTGGACAGCGCGTCGCCAGCATCGATCTCGACTGCCGGCAGCAGAGCTTCACCCGCTATATCAGCAATCGCCAGGCCTGGGCACGGCGCACCGGGCTCGACCTCGAGCTCCCGGCGCACCACTGCATCAAGTACGGCGAGACGATGCAGATCGAGGAGAACGAGAACGCCGAATTCCAGCAGTTCATGGCTGCGGTGAGCACGGTGGAACGCGCCTATGACTTCATCGTCATCGATACCCCGGGTTCCGATAGTTACCTGATGCGGCTCGCGCATTCGATGGCCGACACGCTGGTGACGCCGATCAACGACAGCTTCCTCGATTTCGACGTGCTGGGCACCGTCGACCCCGCGACCTACGCGGTGGTCGGCGAGAGCCACTACGCGGAGATGGTGCGCGACGTGCGCCGCAAGCGCCGCCAGCTCGACGGCGCCTCGACCGACTGGATCGTGGTGCGCAATCGGCTGTCGATGCTCGGCTCGCGCAACAAGCAGCTGGTCGCCGACGGCTTGAAGCAGCTGTCGCTGCGGCTCGGGTTCCGTTCGGTCGACGGCTTTGCCGAGCGGGTGGTCTATCGCGAATTCTTCCCGCGGGGGCTGACGGCGCTCGACGACATCGACGAGGCGACGCTCGGCACCCGTCCAAGCCTGGGCCACGTCACGGCGCGCGAGGAGGTGATGAGCCTGCTACGCCAGCTCAAGCTGCCGCTCGACGAGCGCGGCCGCCGCCGGGCCGCCAACCGGGCCGAGTGGTTCAGCCAGGTCGACAAGCCGCTCGAAGTCCACGACATCATCGGCAACTAGGGTGCTTTCGCGCGTAGTGGGGACTGGAGTCCGTTCCGATTCAATCGGAACGGAAGAGTTCCAGCGTCGGCGTCTGGTCGGCCTATCGATTCGGTTCCAGCACCGTCATCTTGAACGGCCCGCCATTGGCGGCGGCATGCGTGACCGCGTCGTTGGCGTGGTCGAGGTCAAAGGTCGTGACCTCGAACTGATCGAGCCGCAGCAGCCCTGCACGGGCGAGGTTGACGAGGCCGAATGTGGCCTCCGGCGGATACATCCAGGCGCCGTGAATGCTGATGCATTCGCGCATGATCCAGGGATAGGGCAGGTCGAGCCCTGGTCCACCCTGCATCCCGACGCCGCCCATCAGCACGACCCGGCCATAGGGACGCACCGTCATGATCGCGGCGCGAACCGTCGGTGTCGTCACCGACGGCGGCATCAGGTCGAGCACGCAGTCGATCGGGCCGGGCGCGGCCTGCCACATGCGCTGTCGGTCGTCGTCTTCGTTGCCGCTGAGCCCGACCGGGCGCACACGCGGGCCAAAGCGGCGGACCAGATCGGACAGCACCTTTTCATTGCGGCCGGGCGCGATCACGCAGGCAGCGCCCATCGCCAGCGCGACGGCAACCCCGGCACTGCCGAAATTGCCGGTGGCGCCGCTCACCAGCACGGTCTCGCCGGGCTGCAGCCGCGCCGCCAGCAAGCCGCCATAGGGCACGAGGCAGGTGCCGAGCGCGCACCATGACGGCGCATCGGCCGGATCGATGCTGCCGATCCGCTTGACGTTCTCGGTCGGCACCAGCGTCTGCTCGGCGAACGAGCCGTGCCGGAAGTGCCGCTGCAAGCGCAGCCCGCCTTCTCCGCGCGCGCTCCAGCCCTGCAAGGTGATGTCCGGCGAGATGCTGTCGTCGCGCGAGCGGAAGGTCGGATCGCAGTACACCCAATCGCCGGCGGCGAGGTGGGTCGCATCCGGCCCGACAGCGCGAACTCGCCCGATGGCGCCGGGACCGGGAACGGCCGGCAACTCGAGCAGGTAGCTGCGCTCGCCGCTGAAGACCTCGTTGGCGTAGGACAGCACGCGCGTCGCGATCACGTCGACGAGGACTTCGCCCGTTCCCATCTTGGGTGCGGGGACCTCCTCGATCGCGAGCGGCGAGCCGAACGATTTTAGAACTGCTGCTTTCATCTGATCTCATCCCTGGCTGAGATCGGCATCATGCTGCGCTCCGTTGCGCCCAGGAAGACCTGGTATTATCCTAGGATTATCAAACCCAGTCAGGAGCCCGGTGATGGCCACTGCGCGGCAAAGCGAACTCGGCGATTTCCTGCGGTCGCGGCGGCAAAAGCTGACGCCCAAGCTCACCGGCACCCAGGCCGGGCGACGACGCCGAACGCCCGGTCTGCGCCGCGAGGAGGTGGCCGAACTCGCCGGTATCGGGGTCGACTGGTACATCCGCCTCGAGCAGGGCCGCTCCGTCAGCCCGTCCGCCACCACGATCGACGCGCTGGCGCGGGCACTCCGTCTCAGCAAGGCCGAGCACGCGCATCTGCGGGCGCTAGCAAAGGATGGCGACCGCCGACCATTCGCCACCGAGACCGTGCCGCCTGCGATCCGGCGCGTGGTCGAAAGCCTCAACCAACCGGCCTATGTCACAGGGCGGCGATGGGACGTGCTGGCCTGGAACGCAGCCGCGGAGGATGTCTTCGCGTTCGGCCGCCTGCCCGAGGACGAGCGCAATACGCTGATGTACGTGCTGACCAACCCCAAAAGCCGGCAGCTGTTCGGCGCAAACTGGCCCGAGGAGGCGCGGCGCATCGTGACGCAGTTTCGGCGGACGCACGACCTCTGGCCTGGAGATCCGGCCTTCCTCGATCTGCAAGCGCGGCTGCGCAGAGGCTGTCCGGAGTTCGACGGCTGGTGGGGCACCCACGACGTCAGCGTCAGCGTCGCCGGCAGAAAAGTGCTCAGCCACCCCAAGCGCGGCCGGCTGACCTTTGAATATGCCACCTTCCAGGCCAATGACGATCCAGAACTTAAACTGATCATCTACACAGAAATTCGCTGAAAACCGTGTTTTCCGGTGATTTTCGCCACAGAGCGGCCCAAAAGGTGGAACAAAGGGACCGAAATCCGGTTTCCCCTCAACGTCTATCCAAGGCTCGAACACAACCTTGGGAGCTTACGTCGAAGGGTCAGAGGAGAGCATGCGCCGGCGCGGCGGTCCTGTGCAACTGCACAAACTATAGGTGCGGCGCACAACGTTATGCCACCAAAGCCACAATATTTGGACTTCCTGTCACGGCGCTGTGACATATATTCTCAAAAGGAGGCCGAAGAGCCTCCCGCCAAAATAGCCCTGAAAAGGCGGGCACCTCGAGGACGTCATGAAGCGTGGAATTCTCGTTCTGCTGTCTCTCTCCGTGGTGATCACGGCGGCTTATTTCACCGCGAGCAAGTGGGCGATCCGTCACGAAACCCTCATGTTCAAGGATCCGACGCGCGATGAGCGGCCGGTCGCGGTCGACGTCGCCGTGCGCTTCGACAAGGAGATGCAGGCCGACGCTGGCATGATCACGCTGCCGGTTGCGATCCTCAATCATGGCAATACCGTCAAATTCACCGAATATTCCTTCCTCGCGAACGTGTTCGCGGCGCGCGGCTATCTGACCGTTAGCATTCAGAACGACCTGCCGTCGGACGGACCGATGGTGACCAAGGAAGGCGAGCTCTATGTCGGGCGCCTGCCGCAGTATCAGCGCGGCATCACCAACATCAAATTCGCCATCGAGGAGATGAAGAAGCGTCAGCCGAACGCGGACTACAGCAAGCTGACGATGGTCGGCCATTCCAATGGCGGCGACATCGCGATGTATTTCGCCAAGCAGTATCCGGACGAGATCAAGAAGGTCGTCACGCTGGACAATCTGCGCGTGCCGTTCATGACCGACGGCAAGTTCAAGATCCTGTCGTTCCGTTCGCATGACTCTCACTTCAAGCCGGATCCCGGCGTGGTGCCGGACGAGGAAGAGTGCGAGAAGGCCGGCATCACCGTTGTGAACACCAACTTCCAGCACAACGACATGCGCGACACCGGACCCGAGAAGGCCAAGGACTCGATCCAGGCCATGCTCGATAAATTCCTGGCCGATACCGACAGCGCTGTCGGGCCGGTCGATACCAGGAATGCGCCGCCGAAGATTCTGGAGCCCGGTCCGGTCTCGCTCTACGTGCCGGTCGAGAAGCCGCAGACCTTCACCGAGAAACTCAAGAAGTCGCTCTCGCTGACCAAGACCGAGACCAAGAAGGACCCGTCGGTCACCAATTGACGGAGCCGCCCGGGATGCCGGCAAGCCCGTCACGTTGACCAATCCGATCCGGCGGCCCACATAGTGTTTGCTGTACGAGGCAAGCGCTGATGGCCGGCAAGACGATCAAACCGACATCCGGAGGCGATGTACGTCCGGCCAATGCGCCTGGCGTGCCGACGTCGAGTTCGAACGACATCGCCGCGTTCGTGGCGAAGGCGCGGGCGATGTCGCCGCATCGCGCCGGCGCACGCGGCAGGCTGGTGTTCGCCCTCGATGCCACGATGAGCCGGCAGCCGACATGGGACATGGCGTGCACGCTGCAGGCGGACATGTTCCGCGAAGCCGGCGCGCTCGGTAGCCTTGATATTCGCCTCGTCTATTATCGCGGCTTCAACGAGTGCCGTGCTTCGGGCTGGATATCAGACAGCGCGCAGCTCGCGCGGCTGATGAGCAAGATCGATTGCCGGGGCGGCAATACCCAGATCGGCAAGGTGCTGTCGGAGACGCGACGCGAGGCGGTCGCCTCAGGTGTGCGCGCGCTGGTGTTCGTCGGCGACGCAATGGAGGAGAGCGCCGACGAGCTCTGCGCGAAGGCCGGCGAGCTCGGGCTGCTCAAGGTGCCGGTATTCATGTTCCAGGAAGGCGCGGATACGACTGCCGAACGGACGTTTCGCGAGATCGCGCGGCTGACCGGCGGCGCATGGTGCAGGTTCGATCCCGGCGCGGCCGCACAGCTCCGCGAACTGCTGCGTGCCGCCGCAGCCTACGCTGCCGGTGGCCGCGAGGCGCTGCTGCAGCTGGCGAAGACCACGAGCAGTGCAGCGCGGCTGATCGGCCAGATGAGCTAGCGCCGCCTTGCGTCAGGCCTCGCCTGACGTTGCGGCTTTCGCGAGCGCGCCGAGCAGCGTCGACATGTTGGCCGTGACCTGCCTTGTCGCCTCCGCAATGCCGTGGCGTTCGGCGAGCCAGGCCGGGTCGTTGTAGGACAGCCAGCAGTCGCCGGCTTCGTCCTGCCACACCAGCGCCTTGAGCGGCAGGTCGATCCCGATGGTCTGCGCGGCCTGCATCAGCGGCGTGCCGCCCTTCGCATTGCCGAACACGAAGATCTCGGTCGGGCGGAGCGCAAGACCGGCACCGGCTGCACCCGCGGCATGATCGATCTGTGCAAACAGGGTCAGCCCGCTGGCCTGAAGTTCGGCCTTGAGCCGGTCAGCGGTTTGCTTCGGCCCGGCATTGCTGCGGAGGCTGATCAGTCCGTCAATCGTCATCGCGCTTCCTCCAGCACTGTTGCCGCAAGCTACTCAATCGCGGGGATCAGCGCCACGCCGGTGCGCCTCACGCTCCGGTGAGACGAAGCTTCGCATGCATTTTGCCGCCGGGCCGCTTATATTCCGCGCATGCCAACCCTGATCGCCGGCGTCGTTGCCGTTGTCGTCCTTTATTCCGCGCTGCAGATGTTTCGTGCGGCCAATCCCGCCGTGCTTGCGCGCGCGATCAAGATCGTCGGCGGCGTGCTCGCGCTTGCCGTTGCGGCCTTTACCGGCGTGCGGGGCGAGCTCGCGGTGGCAATTCCGCTCGGGATCTTCGGCGCCGGGCTGCTTGGCTGGTCGCCATTCGGGACGTCAGGCTTTCCCAATCTCGGCGGCATGTTCGGCGGTTCGCGCTCTCAAGGACAAAGCTCGCGGGTGCGCTCGCAATATCTCGACATGAGCCTCGATCACGGCAGCGGCGTGCTCAAGGGCCAGATCGTGGCCGGACCGCAGGCCGGCCGCATGCTCGATGAGTTCGACCTAGCGCAGCTCCTGGAGATGGTCCCGAGCTTCGACGCCGAAAGCGTCGCGCTACTTGAAAGCTATCTGGACCGCCGTTTTCCCGCCTGGCGTCAGGACGCACAGGGCGACCGGGCAAGGGGGCAGGGCCGTCCGGCGGCGAGCGGCAAAATGACGAACGAGGAGGCCTATCAGATCCTTGGCCTGCAGCCGGGCGCGTCGCGTGACGACATCAGCCGGGCTCACCGCACCCTGATGAAGAAACTCCATCCCGACCAAGGGGGCTCGACGTACCTCGCTGCCCGTGTGAACGAGGCCAAGGATACTCTGCTTCGTGCGCATCTCTAACTCCGGCTACGCTACCAACGCCACAGCCGAGAGCTGCCTTCCGTTTCTGATTGATGCCCCGCCTGACCCGCCGCTGTCCGGCGTGGCCGATCATTCTTTCGGGAAAACTTAACCGTAAAATCTTGACGAGAAGTTTTCATAATCGCGCCGCGCTGACGGGCCGACTGTTTTCGCAGGCGACACGCAAAGCAAAAGGGCCGGCGCTTGCGGCGCCGGCCCTTTGCGATCAGCAGATGGCGTCGATCAGTTGCGGACGGTGATGCAGGAAATCTCTGCGCGCTTCAGCGTCTTGCAGGCCGCTTCGGCCTGGTCGCGTTCGAGACCGGCAAAGCGGGCACGGTAGAGCTTGCGATTGTCCTTGGCGACGACTTCGGTGAACGGGTCCGCCTTGCTGAGCAGGCCGCGGGCCGAGCTGCGCGCGAGGTCGATGCGCTTGTTGGCCTCGCCCTCGGACTCCAGCGCGCCAACCTGGATGATCCAGCCGCTGTGGGCTGCGCCCGGCTTGACGGCGCTGGTCTGCGGGGCGGCTTGCAGGCTGCGGGTGGAGGGTTCAATCGAAGCCACGGCTTGGGCGGGCGCATGCACGGCCGAGGCCGGCAGCACGCCGAGTACGCCGTTGCCGGTACCGAAATTGGCCGGCTGCGGCGGCATTTCGGGCTTCGAGGTCTCGACGGCCCGCGCCATCATCGCATTGGAGGTCTCGGGGATTTCGCCGCGCGACGGGATCGCGTTGGTGATCGGGGGCGCGGACTGTGCCGGGCCGGCGGCGGCGAGCTTGATCTGGCCGGCCTTGACCTGGACGGTCTTCACCTTGACCGGCTTCATCGGTTCAGCCGAGCCGGGGATTGCGGCGATCGGCTGGGTCTGGATCACGCCTGAGGTCAGCGGTGCCGGCTCGGGCTTGGCCTGCGGTTCCGGCTTGGCGGGGGGCGGCGGCAGGGCGGCGGCGACGGCCGCCATCAGCGACGGCTTGCTGGCCGGGCGCGGCGCCTGGATCGCGGCAGCTGCGGCGGCGGGCTCCGAGGCAGCGACCGGCGAGGTGTCCGCGTTGCGGGCTTTGTCGGCATCGGCAACCTCGACATTGGCGTCGGCCGGATTGCGCTCGGTGATCGCGGCGGCAGTGCGGGTGGTCCCGGCCTTGCCGATGTTTTCGGCCAGCAGGTTGCGCATGATGGCGTCGCGGGAGCCGCCGCTGCGGCCGCCGAGCACCACGCCGACCAGGAAGCGATTGCCGCGGTGGATCGAGGTCACGAGGTTGAAGCCGGAGGCGCGGGTGTAGCCGGTCTTGATGCCGTCGACGCCCTCGACGCTGCCGAGCAGGCGATTGTGGCCGGTGATCGTGTGGCCGCGGAAATTGAACGCCGTCGTCGAGAAGTAGCGATAGTAGCGCGGGAAGCGATCCTGGATGGCGCGGCCGAGCGTCGACTGATCGCGCGCCGTCGTGATCTGCTCGTCGTTGGGCAGGCCGGAGGCGTTGCGATAGGTCGTCCGGCTCATGCCGAGCGCGCGGGCCTTGCGGGTCATCATCCGGGCGAAGTCATCTTCGCTGCCGCCGATCGCCTCGGCGATCACCACCGCGGCGTCATTGGCGGAGCGGGTGACGAGGCCTTTGATGGCGTCCTCGACCTTGATGGTCTGGCCGGGCCGCAGGCCGAGCTTGGTCGGGTCCTGTTCGGAGGCATGCTCGGAAACCGGCATCTCGGTGTCGAGTTTCATCTTTCCGGAATCGAGGCGCTCGAACAGCAGATAGAGCGTCATGATCTTGGTGAGCGAGGCGGGGTGGCGCAGGCCGTCGGGGCTGTTGGCTGTCAGCACCGAACCGGTATTGCCGTCGACGATGATCGACGCGAATTGCGGGCTGTAGCTTTCGCGCGCGGACGCGGACTCGCTGTGATGGTGGCGGGCGGTGTGGCGCCGGTGGCGACGCGCCTCGGCGCTATCACTGGTGATCAGGATCGCCGTCGTGACGGTCACGAGCCCAAGAACGCCAACTCGCAGCGCCCGCGAGGAAGCCAAGGTTGTTCGAAGCATCTACTTCCCCGTCCCAATTTCTATCTAGATCACTGGCTCGTGAGGCGAAATTGTGCCCGGCGGCCGTCGATCCTTGCCTGCGCAACAGACCACTTCGGGCAGAACCATCGGCCCTGGTGGCGGCTCAGGTCGCTCTTCTAGCTAAGGTGTTGTTCACAAACAGCTTTCGAGGCTGCCTGTCGGAAGGCGAACAAAGTCCGGGAATCAGGTTAGGCGGCCCGAGTTTCCAAAAGATTAAGCAACCGTTGCGTAGTCCCCCGGGGTTTATGGCAAATGCCCAGGATTCGGGCAAATGTCGTTGTGCGTTGCACAATATTCGTTGACTTTATTGTGCGATGCGATATTTGTATCGGCGTCAGGAGGCCGGGAGCTTCCCGGCAATGGGAATTTGCGCCTTCAAAGTCTGGGAAAAGGAATTCCATGGTCAAGATCGAAGACATTCAGAACTACGGCAAAGAGCATTTCGAGTCGGTCACTGCGTCTGCGAACAACCTGCAGAGCGGCGTCCAGGCGATCGCCACCGCCTATGGCGACTACGCCAAGAAGTCGTTTGAGGACACCAAGTCGTTCGTCGAGAAGCTGTCGGGCGTGAAGTCGCTGGACAAGGCGCTCGAGGCGCAGACCGAGTATCTGCGCTCGTCCTACGAGACGTTCGTCGCGGAATCGCAGAAGATCGCCGGCCTGTACAGCGACTGCGCCAAGCAGACCTTCAAGCCCTATGAGGGCCTGGTCACCAAGTTCGCGCCCGCTCAGTAAGCGCCGCTGACCAAGACAAACGAAAAGCCCGGCCGTTTCGGCCGGGCTTTTTTGTTGTGCCTCAGGGGACGATTACTTCGCCAGCCGCAGCTTGCTGAGCGCGGTCCCGATCGTGTTGAACGTCGTCACGATCTGGGTCGAGCTGGTCAGCATGTAGAACTTGTCGGGGCTGCTGGCGCAGTTCTTGAGGACGGTCGAGGTCGGATCGGCGGGCGAGCTCGTGTTCACCTGGATGGTGTAGATCGTGTACATCGGATTTCCGCTGGAATCCTTCGCGTTCTGCAGATTCTGGCACTGCAGGGTCTGCCTTGCGTCGATTGGGTTGCCTGAGGCCTGCGAACTGCCGTCGCCGTAATCGGGCCAGCGGTCCTGGGTATTCAAACCGTCGGACAGCAGGATGATGACCCGGTTGTAGGTGGTGTTGGAGTCCTCCGCCGGTGTATTCAGCGGACCGCCCACCAGAAGGGACTGCCACCCCACGGCCAATCCGATCGACTGGTCGGTGCCGCCGGTCGGCTGCATGGCGTTGACCGCCGTCTTGAGCGCACTCCAGTTGTAGCTCAGCGGAATGACGGGCTCGAGCGGTGTAGATGCGGTGCTGCTGCAAAAGGCGTTGCCACCCCAGGTGTCGAAATACTCGTTGGCCGGAAACAGCGTCGTGACGTCGGATGACGTCGGCAGCACGCCCGTCGCATCGTTCGGCTGGGTGCGGTCTGCGACGCAGCCGGTCCAAGTGCTGATCGGGTTGGTGGAAGGCTGGCGCCAGTCATTTGCGACCCCCACAGCGTTGGGGGTCCAGACGTGGTTCTGGTTCGGGGTATTGCTGGGATCCTTGAAACCGACGATGGCGGAAACTCTGGGTTGATTCGGATTGTCCGTCAGGTCGTTAGGCCCAGGCTGTGTCCAGTTATGAACATAGGTCCATCCGGTACAGGACTTGCCGCTGCCGGTGCCGCTGCAAGTGCAACCCAAGACGCTGGAACCAGAGGCGTTCTTTGGGCAGCTGCAGTTCGAGCTTCCGCTGCAGAATTTCTCCTGGACGCCGGTTGGTTCGCTGCTCCAACAGCCGTTGTACTTTGTCTGGGTGTTGTTATCGGCGGTCGGGCAAATTGGATTTTGGACGGATGCGCCGTTCAGTGTGATCGTCGTCGACGGGATCCATGACGTAGTCGAACTGTTGCTTGCTGTGGGGCCCGTTTTACAAACGAAGCCACCGTTTGCGGCGCCATTCGTATTGCCGGTGGTGTTGGTGAACGGGCATCTCGCACCAGGTCCCACGGCATGCCAGTTGATGGGAAGCGTCGCAACACTCTGTCCGTTGGCCGGCTGGGTCGTGGGCGGATTCAGCCAGTCGGTCCAGTCGATCCAGCTCTGGCCGTAGTTGCTGGAGCCGACATTGACGTCCTTGGCGAACGGGATAACGGAAATATAGACGTCGCCGTTGTTCTTGCTCAGCGCGCTGAGCTGATCAATCAGGCCGCCGGATCCCGCCACCGCGTTGCGCAGCGCGGTAATCTTGCCGTTGTCCGCCATCGATCCCGTGTTGTCGAGGACAAGGGCGACGCGCATCTTGGCGTTGCCCCAGGTGGTGGTCGTCGAGGTGCCGAAATTCATTTTCTGGAAATTGCCGCCGGACAGATCGGCAAACTTCATGAAATAGGTGTTGATGTAGCCGGACCCGCTCAGGAGAATGGTCGCAGCTGCGCTCGCTGTCGGGGTCGTATAGGTGGCCGAGATGGCAATGCCCTGGCCGTCCTTGTTGGTGAAGAGGCTGTTGAAATAGGTCTGCGCCTTGCTCGGGATCTGCGCGGTCGTGATGGTGCCCATGGTTAGATCCTTGGACAGCATCAGCGCAGTGGAATCGAGCGCCGACTGCATCGCAGTGCGGGCGTTGTTGGCGCGGGTATAGTCGACCGCTGCACCCATGAAGGCGAGGATCGGCAGGATTGCGAAGGTGAAGATTACCGCGACATTGCCGTCGGTTGATCTGGAAAACCGGCGGAGAGCCGCGCGGACGCGATTGGAAATGGCTGAACCAAGCATGGCGCTCTCATGGAAATGGATTGCGCGGCCATCTCCACGTGCGCGGCTAAACAGATTGTGAATCGGGCAAGGGAAACCTGACAGGTGGCCCGATAGAGGATCAAAAGCAGGGCAAAAGCCCTCGCTATCCTGAACACCCCCTAAATTGGATATCCGGCTCCTTTGTCAAATCAGGCAGAAATGATTAACCTTCCAGGGGTTGCCGTACCGGGAATCGGACCGGTGGCCCGCGGCGGGTCTTAGCTTGCGGCAGGGCCTCGCGAGGCCCATATTCGGGAGGTCGATCCGGCCGCCGGATCGGACCGGGAGCGGCAATCTGGAAAGCATTGCTGGGGGTTCCGCGATCAGTCTTGCGGCAATCGCGACCACCTTCCAATCGCCATCCGGTTTCCCGCCGGCTTCCTTTGGGGAATTCGAACGCCTGAGCCATGTTGCGATCCAAGTTGACAGTCCCGATCTCCGAGCCGGTTTCGTCCATGCCGGCGGTGCCCGCCGCGGCGGCGCCGAAAATGAGCAATGACGACAACCGCAATGGTGCGGGCAGCGGTCCGTCGACCTCGGTCATCACCAAGGTCAAGCCGAAGACCAAGCGGCCGAACCTGTATCGTGTCCTGATCCTGAACGACGACTACACGCCGATGGAGTTCGTCGTTCACGTGCTGGAACGATTCTTCAACAAGGACGCCGAGGCGGCGACCAAGATCATGCTGCACGTTCACCATCACGGGATCGGTGAGTGCGGCGTGTTTACCTATGAGATCGCCGAGACCAAAGTGACGCAAGTCATGGACTTCGCGCGCAAGCACCAGCATCCACTGCAATGTGTGATGGAAAAGAAATAGCGCGCGGGAACGATTGACCTGCCGCGGGGAGCGGAACGGGTCTTGCATCGCGTTTTGTGTGGTGGCGAACGGCGTTCCCGTATGATCACGGGGCGCGGGCAAGCGACGTTGCCAGGCGACGTTCCGATGCCCCGAATTTAGAAGAAAACCATCATCGCAAGACCGGTCTTTCGCCACGATCCGTCGTAACTATATCAATGGCGATCACGAAGGTTGTTATTGCCTGACCCGGTAATGGCGATCATGATGGCAGGGGGCCATAGAGGACGCGAATGCCAACTTTTTCCCAAAGCCTTGAACAATCACTGCACCGTGCATTGGCGATCGCAAACGAGCGTCATCATCAGTATGCGACGCTCGAACATCTGCTGCTGTCGCTGATCGATGACTCGGATGCAGCGGCGGTGATGCGGGCCTGCAGCGTCGATCTCGACAAGCTCAGGACGAGCCTCGTCAATTATCTCGAGACCGAATTCGAAAACCTGGTGACGGACGGCGCCGACGACGCGAAGCCGACCGCCGGGTTCCAGCGCGTGATCCAGCGCGCGGTGATTCACGTCCAGTCGTCCGGTCGCGAGGAAGTGACCGGCGCCAATGTGCTGATCGCGATCTTCGCCGAGCGCGAGAGCCATGCCGCGTATTTCCTGCAGGAGCAGGACATGACGCGTTACGACGCCGTCAACTACATCAGCCACGGCATCGCCAAGCGGCCCGGCGTCTCCGAGGCGCGGCCGGTGCGCGGCGTCGACGAGGAAACCGAGGCCAAGGGCAACGAGGACGCCAAGAAGAAGGGCGAGGCGCTCGAGACCTATTGCGTCAACCTCAACAAAAAGGCGCGTGACGGCAAGATCGATCCGGTGATCGGCCGCAATGCCGAGATCAACCGAGCGATCCAGGTGCTGTGCCGCCGCCAGAAGAACAACCCGCTGTTCGTCGGTGAAGCCGGCGTCGGCAAGACCGCGATCGCCGAGGGCCTCGCCAAGCGCATCGTCGACAGCGATGTGCCGGAGGTGCTGGCGGCCGCGACCGTGTTCTCGCTCGACATGGGCACGCTGCTCGCGGGCACCCGCTACCGCGGCGATTTCGAAGAGCGGTTGAAGCAGGTTCTGAAGGAGCTGGAGGCGCATCCGAACGCCATCCTGTTCATCGACGAGATCCACACCGTGATCGGCGCCGGCGCCACCTCGGGCGGCGCGATGGATGCATCCAATCTGCTCAAGCCCGCATTGGCTTCGGGTACGATCCGCTGCATGGGCTCGACCACCTACAAGGAATACCGTCAGCACTTCGAGAAGGACCGCGCGCTGGTGCGGCGCTTCCAGAAGATCGACGTCAACGAGCCGACGGTGGAAGACGCGATTGCGATCCTCAAGGGCCTCAAGCCTTACTTCGAGGATTACCATCGGCTGAAATACACCAATGAGGCGATCGAGGCGGCGGTGCAGCTGTCGTCGCGCTACATCCACGACCGCAAGCTGCCCGACAAGGCGATCGACGTGATCGACGAGTCCGGCGCGGCGCAGATGCTGGTCGCCGAGAGCAAGCGCAAGAAGACGATCGGCATCAAGGAGATCGAGACCACGATCGCGACCATGGCGCGGATCCCGCCGAAGAGCGTGTCGAAGGACGATGCCGAGGTGCTCAAGCATCTCGAGCAGACGCTGAAGCGCACGGTGTTCGGTCAGGACAAGGCGATCGAGTCGCTGGCGGCGTCGATCAAGCTGGCGCGAGCCGGCCTGCGCGAGCCGGAGAAGCCGATCGGCAGCTATCTGTTCTCGGGTCCGACCGGCGTCGGCAAGACCGAGGTGGCGAAGCAACTGGCGGCGTCGCTCGGTGTCGAGCTGCTGCGCTTCGACATGTCCGAATACATGGAGCGGCACACCGTGTCGCGCCTGATCGGCGCGCCTCCCGGCTATGTCGGGTTCGACCAGGGCGGGCTGCTCACCGACGGCGTGGACCAGCATCCGCATTGCGTGGTGCTGCTCGACGAAATCGAGAAGGCGCATCCGGATCTCTACAACGTGCTGTTGCAGATCATGGACCACGGCCGGCTCACCGACCACAACGGCAAGCAGGTCAACTTCCGCAACGTGATCCTGATCATGACCACGAATGCGGGCGCTGCCGATCTTGCGCGGCAGGCCTTCGGCTTCACCCGCTCGAAGCGGGAGGGCGACGATCACGAGGCCATCAGTCGCCAGTTCGCGCCGGAGTTCCGCAACCGGCTGGATGCGATCGTCTCCTTCGCGCACCTCAATGCCGAGGTGATCGGCATGGTGGTCGAGAAGTTCGTGCTTCAGCTCGAGGCGCAACTCGCCGACCGCGACGTCACGATCGAACTGTCCGAGCCCGCCAAGGCCTGGCTGATCGAGCACGGCTATGACGAGCAGATGGGCGCACGTCCGATGGCGCGCATCATCCAGGAGCACATCAAGAAGCCGCTCGCGGATGAGGTGCTGTTCGGCCAGCTCAAGGGCGGCGGACACGTGCGCGTCGTGCTGGTCAAGGACGAGGCGGCCGCCAAGGACAAGATCGGCTTCGAATATGTCGAGGGCCCGGTCACCCCGAAGCCCGAGAGCCTGCCGCCGCGCAAGCGCAAGCCGCCGAAGGGTGGCCCGAACAACGGCGGCGGAGGCGGCACCAAGGGGCCGGCCTCCAAGGGGCCGATGGTCAAGGTCTGAGGCGCGAGCCAAGCAATCAAATGAAAAGGCCGGCTGTTCAGCCGGCCTTTTTGTTTGACGACGGCGATGGTACGGCCGGGGCCAAACGACACCGCGTCGGCTAGACACCTTCATAGTCGGATATCAGCTTTGCAAGCAATTCACGCTCTTCAGGAGATTTTTCGGTCGGGTCATTGATCACGTTCTGAAGCAAATAGAACTCGGTGTCGTTTTTAATGCGCCCTCGCTTTAGAACCTTGGCGTAACCGCGCGAATATCGTCTGCGCAATTCAGAGAGCGTAATGATCCTGCGGTTGGCAAGCTCGGCATCCAAATTCGCAACCTCCGCTGGATCGAAGCGCGAAGAACGTTCCACGCAATCATTGATCGCGTGGCGCAGCCCCTGGAAAGCCATTCGTGGACTCGTCTTTTCCATTGCCTCCAAGACAGCCAACGGCTGCTTCTCTGGCGGCAAGAAATCCATCGGCATGTATCGTTGAACATAGAACGACAAAAAATTCTTGAGTTGCGTATACTCACTTTGGTTGAAGTTCGGCATTGCTGCGCACCCGTCAATCGTGACCAAGCTCGAGCCTGCGGGCGACTGGCCCCCAGGAAACGTCGCGCGGGCGCGCGTGTTTGTCGAGCATAACGCTAACCCGATCCGCCTTACTCGCCCTTCAAACGCTGGCCCTCTTGAACCCGCACCCGCTCGGCGCCGCGGCTGCCGGCTGACGACAGCCGCAGCGTGCTGAGCAAGGCACCGACGACGGCAAAGCCGACGCCGACCATCAGCGATATCCGCGTGCCGTCGGCCGGATAGCGCGCGAGCAGCATCGCCACCAGGGCGGCGCCGACGGTCTGTCCGAGCAAACGCGCGGTCCCCAGCATGCCGCTGGCGCCGCCGGAACGCTCGCGCGGGGCGGCGGCGATCATGGTGCGGTTGTTCGGGGTCTGGAACAGGCCGAAGCCGGCGCCGGCGAGCGCCATGCGCCAGACCACGTCGATCGGCGCGGCGTTGGCCGGCATGAAGGCCAGCGTGCCCAACCCCAATGCGAACAGCAGCAGGCCAATGCCGCCGAGCAGGCCGGCCGGATAGCGTTCGACCAGCCAGCCCGCGATCGGCGCGGCGAATGCGACCGCGATCGGCCAGGGCGTGATCAGCAGGCCGATCTGCACCGCCGAATAGCCGAAATGGTTTTCCAGATAGAACGGCATCGCGACGAAGGCCAGCATCTGGCCGCAGAACGAGGCGATCGAGGTGCCGATCGATAGCGCGAAAATCGGAATCCGCAACAGGTCGACCGGCAGCAGCGGCGAGGGCAGATGCTGCTGCCGCCGGTACAGTAGATGCGATGCGACTGCCGCGACCGCGAACTCCAATGCGCAGACATAAAGCGCCTCGCCATGGCCGGCGCTGTCGATCGCGCTGATGCCGAATCCGAACGCGATCGCGCTCATGGCGGCGCTTTGCCAGTCGAAGGCGTGCACCGCGGGCCTGGTATGGGGCAGGAAGCGCCAGCCCAGCGCCAGCGTGACGATGCCGAGCGGAACGTTGATGGCGAACAGATACGGCCAGGTCCCGACCGCCAGGACGAACGAGGCGATGGTCGGGCCGACCGCGGCCGAGATCGCGACCACCAGCGCGTTGACGCCGATGCCGCGGCCGAGCAGCGAATGCGGATAGGTGAAGCGGACCAGCGCGGAGTTGACGCTGAGGATGCCGGCGGCGCCAAATCCTTGCAGGATGCGTGCGATCGTCAGCAGCGGCAGCGTATGCGACAGCGCACAGAACAGCGACGCCAGCGTGAACAGCAACAGCCCTGCCAGATAGACGCGGCGATAGCCGATGATCTCGCCGAGCGAGGCCAGCGGCAGCAGCGAGATCGTGATCGCCAGCTGATAGCCGTTGACGATCCAAATCGAGAACGCGGGGCTGGCGTTCAGATCCCTGGCAATGGTCGGCAGCGCGACGTTGGCGATCGAGCCGTCGACGACGGCCATCACCAGCCCGAGCGCGATCGTGAGAATGGCCCAATTGCGCTGCGGTTGCGGCAGCCCGTCGGGATGCTCAATGATCGCGGGCGACATGTCGTGGAGTGGCTCTCGGTTCCGGCATTGCGGGCTTACCGCATGCTGGATTAGCCGGGCCTTTGCAACCCCCGAAATGTCCGTCCCGGGTGCATCGAAACGGGGCCAGGGAACACGAAAAGCGGCTCAGCCCTGGCCCAGCAACTCCTTGATGCGCTGCTGCAACTGCCGCTTCTTGATCTCGCTGCGGCGGACCCGCTCGTCGAGATCGCTGACCGGGGTGTCCGAGGTCATGATCCGGAAGGCGAGGCCGACCTTGTTGGCCTGGCGCCAGACCAGGCGCGCGAGGAACGAGCGGCCCTTGCGCGCGATGTTGAGATTCATCTCTTCGGGCAGCCGCGTGGCGTCACCGAATTCAACGCACGCGCCGTGGTCGCTGATGTTGCGGACGACGCAATCCATCGTCGAGCCGCGCTCATTGATCTCCGCAACCGCACCGTAAAACACCTTGTCACGCGGGCTTTGGCGCCGGTCCTGCATGGGAAATCCTCCTAAATGAACGGCAGGACTGTACCGGTCCGCGTCAGCGAAAAGAAGGGCACCAGCGGAACCCGTTGCAGTTAGTGTAAATTGTTTGCATGTCGGAAGGTCCGGATTCCCGGCTATTTTGCGCCGCAAACGGCCTCGTGAGCTAGTTCGGCAGCCGGCTTTGCCGCCAATCGCGCGGGGACAGGCCGTAATGGTCGCGGAAGACGCGGCCGCGATGGGCGAGAATTTCGCGGCAGTTCGTCTAGAACGGCTCTTTCAACACCTGTGCTAACGGGCCGTCTTTCGCGGCCAAGGCCGACCAGCCTGGCTTCATCCCAACTCTCAATCTCGCGAAATGCTTCCCCGAAATAAAGACGTTGGCGTCATCCGGGCTATCAGAATCGCCCCACTCAACGGTGATATCTCCTGGAGAATCCGGGGGAGAGAAGGAAAGATCATCAGTGGCGAACGGCGCCGGATTGGCAAACGGCATTCTTGTCTGATCGTGCCACTCAGGCTCGACTGGAGTTTGACAGCGATTGTAGAGCCAAACGTCGCTACGAATACGTCCGTCGCAGTCCAGCAGATAGGCATAAGCAACCCGACCATCATCCTCGATGATGACGGCTTTCTGATCAAACGGTGAGTCGAACTTGGCGACGAGACCTCTATTGCTCATCGAGCTCCTCATCAACTTGTCCAATGAAAGCTCTCGTCGTCAGTTCGGCAGCCGGCTTTGCCGCCAATCGCGCGGCGACAGGCCGTAGTGGTCGCGAAACACGCGGCCGAAATGCGAAAGATCGTTAAAGCCCCAGGCAAACGCGATCTCGCCGATGTGGCGATGCGCGTGCGTCGGCGAGGCGAGGTCGCGCTTGCAGCGCTCCAGCCGCTGCGCCAGCACGAAGCGCTGGAACGAGGTGTCCTCGTCGGCCAGCAGGCTGTTGACATAGCGCGGCGAGATGCCGAGTGCGGCGGCGGTCTCGGTGAGGCCGAGCTCGGGGTTCGGCAGATGTGCGAGCACGTGCGCCTTCAGCCGATACAGCAGCGCGGAGCGGTGGGTCGAGGCGGGCAGCGCGGCGCCGCCGAGTCGCTCGCTCATCGCCATCGCGAGCAGGTCGGCGGCCTGATCGGCGAGGCGGATCGCATTGTCGGAATCGAGCCTGTCGGCGATCTCGGAGAGCCCCGAGATGAACTGAAAGGCCAGCCGCTGTACCGGGCGATCCGATGCGAACGCGGTCGCGGTGAGGCCCTGGGTGCCGGCAAAGCGCCGGTGCAGCATCTCGCGCGGCACCTGGAAAATGGTTTGTGTGAAGTCGTCGTCGAAGCGCAGCTCGTAGGGCCGTGTGGTGTCGTAGAACGCGAACTCGCCGGGCTGGATCACGGTCTCGCGGCCGTCCTGCAATACGGCGCCACAGCCGCGCCGGCCGAGCGCGATCAGGACGAAGTCCTCGCTGGTGCGCGCGATCCGCGACGGCGTGCGCAGCACCCGCTGGCGGCCTGACGACACCGTTGAACACTTCACTGCGCCCAGTTGCGCGCTGGTGATCGCGCCGTGGAAGGCGGTGCCGAGATCGGACTTGCAATCGAGCTGCACGAACACGTCGCAGACGATGTCCCGCCAGAGCGCGAGGCGCCGATGCGTTGGCGCGTCTTCCGTGGTGAACAGGGCCGGCATGATTTCCTCCCTTCACGAGTGCAACGCTGGCCACGCAAACAAAGCAAGCTTCGTACCGGTGACGGCCGGGGGAATCTCCTCCGCAGTCGAATTTTCCTTCCGTCCTGGTCGAACGGCGTTCCCGGTCCCAAGGCAGCATGATGTCAGAAGCGGCTGCGGCCGATCAAGACCGAACCGGCCGGAGCGGCCGGTCACGACCGAACCGGCCGGAGCGGCCGGTCACGAGGAGGACATCATGGGCATCGAACATCCGAAATATCGCGTTGCGGTGGTGCAGGCGGCCCCTGCCTGGCTCGACCTCGACGCCTCCATCGCCAAGAGCATTTCCCTGATCGAGGAGGCCGCCGCCAAGGGGGCCAAACTGATCGCGTTCCCCGAGGCCTTCATCCCCGGCTATCCCTGGTATATCTGGCTGGACTCGCCGGCCTGGGCGATCGGGCGCGGCTTCGTGCAGCGTTATTTCGATAATTCCCTGTCCTACGACAGTCCGCAGGCCGAGAAGCTGCGGCTCGCGGTGAAGAAGGCCGGCATGACTGCGGTGCTCGGCCTGTCCGAACGCGAGGGCGGCAGCCTCTATCTCGCGCAATGGCTGATCGGGCCCGACGGCGAGACCATCGCCAAGCGGCGCAAGCTGCGGCCGACCCATGCCGAGCGCACCGTCTATGGCGAGGGCGACGGCAGCGACCTTGCGGTGCATGACCGCCCCGGCATCGGCCGGCTTGGCGCACTGTGCTGCTGGGAGCACCTTCAGCCGCTCTCGAAATACGCGATGTATGCCCGGAACGAACAGGTGCACGTCGCGGCATGGCCGAGCTTCTCGCTGTACGATCCGTTCGCGCCGGCGCTCGGCTGGGAGGTCAACAACGCGGCCTCGCGCGTCTATGCCGTCGAAGGCTCGTGCTTCGTGCTGGCGCCCTGCGCCACGGTCTCACAGGCGATGATCGACGAGATGTGCGACCGCGACGACAAGCACGGGCTGCTGCATGTCGGCGGCGGGCACGCCGCGATCTACGGGCCCGACGGCAGCTCGATCGCCGAGAAGCTGCCGCCCGATCAGGAGGGCCTGCTGCTCGCCGATATCGATCTCGGCGCGATCGGGATCGCCAAGAACGCCGCCGATCCGGCCGGACACTATTCGCGGCCCGACGTCACGCGCCTGCTGCTGAACAAGAAGCCCTCCAAGCGCGTCGAGCATTTCGCGCTGCCGCTCGACAGTCTTGAGGAGATCGACGCGGCCGCGAGCTGAACGCACCAGGACGACATCCAAACCGGAGGCGACTGCCATGGAATCCGCAATTCCATCCCATCTGCAAACGGCGCGCTCCCGTCATCGCCGCGTGCCCGACGACTACGCGCCGCCTTATCCGTCCTTCGTCGCGCGCCACAAGCCCGCGGTCGCAAGCGTGATCATGGCCTATTTCGGCGTCCAGTTTCGCGGCGAGCCGACCGCCGCGGCCACCGAGGCGCTGGCGCGGATCGCAACGCGCTTCGCCGGCGAGAACGGCCCGACCCATTGGGACCGCGCGCAATATGTCGACCAGGCCGGCTTCACCAATGTCGTCTCAGTTGCCTATTGGGACGATGCCGGGCGTTTCGACGCCTGGTTTGGCGGCGCGCGCGAGGCCTGGACCGGCGGCAATGCCGGTGATGCCGTCGGCCGCTTCATCGAGGTGCTGCGGCCGCATGTTGCGCGCTACGAGACGCTGTTCTCGTCGCTTGGCCGTCCAGAGGGCGTCGCCGTGCTTGCCGACGGCATGAGCGGCGAGGTGCAGGAGCACGCCTATTGGGGCGGCATGCGCGATCGCATCCCGCTGTCGCAGACCGACGCGATGACGCCGGGCGGCGAGCCGCGGGTGATCCGCGATGGCGCACGGATCCGCGTGGTCGCGCATGACAATCTCTGCCTGATCCGGTCCGGCCAGGACTGGAGCGACACCGAGACCTCCGAGCGCAAGATGTATCTCGACGATGTCGAGCCGGTGCTGCGCGAGGGCATGGACTTCCTGCGCGACGACGGCGTGCCGATCGGCTGCTACGCCAATCGCTACATGCGTGTCGTCGATGCGCAGGGACGGCCGACGGAAAAATCCTACGGCCAGAGCTGGTGGAAGAGCCTTGCGGCGTTGGAGCGCTGGGCGGAATCGCATCCGACCCATGTCAGGATCTTCGGTGCGGCGATGAAGTATCTGTCGACCCTGGGACCAGCTGCGAAACTCAGGCTGTATCACGAGGTCACGGTGGCGGCCGCCGACGAGCAGTTCTTCGAATATCTCGGGTGTCACGAGTCCACCGGCATGCTCAACGCGGTGCAGGTCGCGGCAGCACCAGCCGCCTGACGCGGGCCTCTCGGTCCGAGCAGGGGCGCACTACCAAAATATCGAAAACAACCCCATGCAAAGTAGCCGGCGTCGAGACGCAACTTGACTCGTCGGGCAACTCAGCGGCATTCTTCTATTATCCAGAAATCGTGCAGGCACCCTCAGCTTGCTCAGTGTCATCACCCGCGCATGCGGGTGATCCAGTATTCCAGAGACCGCAGCGCTTGAGCCGAAGCGCCGCGGCGTACTGGATCGCCCGGTCCATGTGCGCAATTGCGCACAGGCCGGGCGATGACGGCGGTGGTCCACTTAGCGCGCATCAGGGCATTTTGGCCGAACATCGTCGAACTTCTACGGCCGCAGCCGGCCGCCGCGTTCCGCGATCGCCTGCGCCAGTTCGACGGCTGGGCCGCGTCTGGTCCGGCGGGCGGTGCGGACCACAAACTCGACGCTGCCGAGCGGCGGCAGGCCTGACGCCGGCATCGCTTCCAGCCCGTCCGGGATCAGGCCCTGCGCCTGCGGCGTGATGCCGAGGCCGGCGAGTGCTGCTGCGCGCAGGCCGCTCAGGCTGCCGCTCGAGCAGACGATGCGCCAGGGCCGCCCGAACCGTTCCATTGCCTCCAGCACCACGCTGCGGCTGACGCTCGGCGGCGCGTAGAGGATCAGGGGCAGCGGCCCGTCGGGATCGAGCCGCGTGCCGGGCGCGCCGGTCCACACCAGGCGGTCCTGCCACACCAGCTGTCCCAGTGCGTCGCCGGGTCGGCGCTTGCCCAGCACGAGGTCGAGCTCGCCGGCATCGAGCTGCTGGTACAGCACGGCGCTGAGGCCGACCGTCAGTTCGAGATCGACCTGCGGGTGGCGGCGGACGAAGTCGCGCAGCAGGTCGGGCAGGCGCGAGCTGGCAAAATCCTCCGCGGCGCCGAACCGGACTTTTCCACGCACCTGCGACCCCGCGAAGTAGTCGCGGGCACGCGCATTGGCCTCGAGGATCGGGCGCGCAAAGCCCGTCATCGCCTCGCCGTCGGCGGTGAGCACCACCGAATGGGTGTCGCGAACGAACAGGCGCCGCCCGGCGGCAGCCTCGAGCTTGCGGATGTGCTGGCTCACCGTCGACTGCTTCAGGCCGAGGCGGCGGCCGGCCTCGGTGAAGTTCTGCGTCTGCACCACGGTGAGGAAGGTTTCGAGCTGGGTCGGGTCGAGCATGGCCGACGATCCGTAATTACATAATGTAATGACAATAACATCGGTAAGCGCGGTTCACAATCGGTATGGGGAGGAGCACCTTCCGATCAAGGAAAGGAAGCCACCATGACCCTCAGCCGCCTGCGCTCGTTCGTGCCCGTCGACCCCTACATCGCCGCCATCGTCGGCATGGTCGGCCTCGCCACGCTGCTGCCGCTGCACGGGCAGGGCACCGTGATCGGCGGCTATGCCACCGATGCCGCGATCGCGCTGCTGTTCTTCCTCCACGGCGCACGGCTGTCGACGACGGAGGCGCTGGTCGGCGCCCGGCACTGGCGGCTGCACCTCGTGATCTTCCTGTCGACCTTCGCCCTGTTCCCACTGCTCGGGCTCGCCGCGCATGCGCTGGCGCCGCATCTCTTGACGCCGGCGCTGTGGGCGGGCGTGATCCTGATCTGCATCCTGCCGTCGACGGTGCAGTCGTCAGTCGCCTTCACCTCGATCGCGGGCGGCAATGTGTCGGCGGCGCTGTGCTCGGCGACCGCCTCCAACCTGCTCGGCATCGTCGCGACGCCGCTGCTGGCGGGCGTGCTGCTCTCCAGCCATGGCGGGTTCTCGGGCAATGCCGCGCTCGACATCGTCGTGCAGCTGCTGCTGCCGTTCGTGGCGGCGCAATTGTCGCGGCCGCTGATCGGCGGCTTTGTCGCCAGGCACCATGCGATGCTCGGGCTGGTCGACCGCGGTTCGATCCTCCTGATCGTCTACACCGCATTCAGCGACGGCGTCAGCCACGGCATCTGGCATCAGGTCAACGCGACCCAGATGGCCATCGTGCTCGGCCTCGACGCGCTGCTGCTGGCGACTGTGCTGCTGGTCACCAACTTCGGCAGTAAGCTGCTCGGCTTCTCGCGCGCCGACCGCATCGCCATCATGTTCTGCGGCTCGAAGAAGAGTCTGGCGAGCGGGTTGCCGATGGCGAGCGTGCTGCTGGCCGGCCAGTCGGTCGGTCTGATCGTGTTGCCGCTGATGCTGTTTCACCAGATCCAGCTGATGACATGTGCGGCGCTCGCGCGGCATTACGCGGGTGGTGAGGAAGGGGCGTCACATGATGCAGCGCCGGTGCACGCGTAGGCATTTTGCCCCCGCTGTCGTCCCCCGGCTTGCCGCCTTCGCTAAAGCTTCGGCGCGCCAGGGAATCAGGGCCGCGTCGAAGCCTTGGCGTAGACGGGACCGGGGGACCCAGTACGCCGCGGCCTCTCCGTGATTGACTGCTGTCTCTGGAATACTGGATCGCCCGGTCGAGCCGGGCGATGACACCGTGAGTGGGCAAGTGATCGTGCTTAGCGCAGCCTTACGCGACGCGCAGACCCTTCGCGATTTCCTTCTGTGCGTCGAACTCGCGGCGCAGGCGCGCCAACTCCTCGGCGCTCAGCGCGTCGGCGTTGCTGTAGTCACGCTTCCAGGACGCGTCCTCGCTCCAGCGCAGCGGTGACTGCACGGTGGTCTGTGGACCGGGCGCAGTCTCCAGCACGCGCAGCGCGAGCTCCAGCGTGATGGCCTGCGAGGCTTCGTCATGCGGCTTGCCGGCGGAGTTGCCGAGCGGGAAATCCGAGAACAGGAAGCGCGGCACTGCGGCGTGCTCGACAATGTCCTTGGCACAGCCCATCACGACGGTTGGGATGCCGTTCGCCTCGAGATGCCGCGCGACGAGGCTGACGGTCTGGTGGCAGACCGGGCAGTTCGGCACCAGCACCGCGGCATCGACATTGTCGGCGCGGCAGCGCTTGAGGATTTCGGGCGCGTCGGTCTCGATGGTGACGCGGTGGCTGCGGTTGGTCGGGGCGCCGAAGAAGCGAGGGGCGACTTCACCGATCATGCCGGCCGCGGCGAGGCGCTTGAGTTGCGCCAACGGGAACCAGGTGCCGTTGTCGGTCGCCGTGGTGTGGATGCGGTCATAGGCGATGTGCGAAATTCTTAAGTCGTGCTGCTGCGATGTATCGCCGTCATAGACCGAATAGAATTTTGCCCCGCCATTGTATTTCGCGCCGGGGCCCTGGTCACCTCGGGCGGGATCGAACGGCGCCGCCGTCGTGATGAGGGCGATGCGGGACTGGTTCAGCGGCTTCGTCAGCGGCTGGAACGGGGCGGAGGTGTAATGAGCCCAGCGGTAGGGGGTGGTGTACCCGATCGCCGCGTAATAATCGCGGGTCCGCTTCATGTAGCCGATCGGGGCGTCGTCGTCGGGCGCGAAGCCTGTTTGATCGTCCGAAGCTGCGGCCATTTTGCGCTCCCTTTTGCGCGCCATCATTTCAGTCCATAGCTAGACCACGAGCTTGCGGTGTCAAGCCGCGCAGCGCGGGAACAGATTTGCGATGCGAACAGGTCTTTGTGCCGCATTGGTCCTGCTTTTGACGCTGGTGCCGCCGATCGGCGCCGGCGCGGACGACGCGCCTGCCGCGGCGCCGGCGACGCCGCCTGCGGACAAGTCGGCTGCGCCCACCGAAAAACCCGCGGAGGTGCCGGCCGAGCCGCCTGCGCCACCGCCGGCAGGGCAGGCCTCTCCATCGGCCGAGAAACCTGCTGCGCCTTCTGCGGAGACGCCCGCGGCACCTGTCGAGAAGCCCGCGGCACCTGCCGAGAAGCCTGCCGCGGCAACCGACAAGCCCGCGGATGATGCGCGTGAGAGCGACACCCGCGAGGCGATGTGCCTGATGATCGAGTCGGCGGCGCGGGCCAACGACCTGCCGCTCGAATTCTTCGCGCGCGTGATCTGGCAGGAGAGCCGCTTCCAGGCCGACGCGATCGGGCCGATGACCCGGAGCGGCCAGCGTGCGCAGGGCATCGCGCAGTTCATGCCGGGCACGGCAAACGAGCGTGGGCTTCTTGATCCCTTCAATCCCGTCCAGGCGCTGCCGAAGTCGGCGGAATTCCTCAGCGAGCTGCGCAATCAGTTCGGCAATCTCGGCCTCGCGGCGGCGGCCTACAATGCCGGCCCGCGCCGGATCCAGGACTGGCTCGCCGGCTCCGGATACATGCCGCAGGAGACGCGCAATTACGTCTCCGCGATCACCGGCTCGAGCGTCGACGACTGGGCTGCGGCCGGCCGCAACGGCAGGATGCCGCAGCGTGCGCCGACCGCGAGCTGCCGCGAGCTGATGGCGCTGTTGAAGCGCGCGCCCAATCCGTTCGTGGCCGAGCTCGAGCAGCACATCACGCTGTCGGCGGCCAAGGTATGGGGCGTGCAACTCGCCGCCGGCTTCAGCCGCGACAAGGCGCTTGCGATGTATGCCCGTGCGATGAAGCGGCTGTCGAACGTGATCGGCGATCAGGATCCGAGCCTGCTCGGCTCACGGCTGCGCAGCCGCGGCAGCGCGACGTTCTACCAGGTGCGCATCGGCGCCGACACGCGCCCCGAAGCCGACGGCCTGTGCAGCCGCATCCGCAAGGCGGGCGGCGCGTGCTTCGTGCTGAAGAACCGGGTGTGATCTCTCCGCGTCATTGCGAGCCACCCTGTCGGCGCAGAGCGCCGCCGGATGACAGGCTCCGCGACGCAATCCATGCTTCCGCGGAACGGATAGATAGATGGATTGCTTCGTCGCTACGCTCCTCGCAATGACGCTTGGGGCTACTGCATAGCAGCGCTGTGCCGTCTCTTGCTTGACCCTGCGTTGCCAGCGCCCTAAGCCGCCGACATTGCAAAATCATCCGGCTCCCCGTGGCGCTTCCTTCGCTCGATTCTCCGCAATGGCAGACCTCGTTCCGCGCCTTCCTGTGGGGCGCGCGATCGATCGGCGCGACGGTACTGACCCTCGTGCTGTTTGCGACCTATCTCGGCATCGGCGCGCTGGCGCATGATTCCGGCTTCTCGCTCGGCTGGACCCTGGCGAGCACCGCGTTCGTGTGGGCGGGCCCAGCGCAGATCATCGTGATCACGACGCTCGGCTCCGGCGCCACCGTGCTGCAATCGGCGATCGCGGTCACCGTCAGCGCGATCAGGCTGTTTCCGATGGTGGTCTCGGTGCTGCCGTTGATGCGCACCGAGCAGACCAAGCGCCGGCATCTGATCCTGGTGGCACATCTCACCGCGGTGACGCTGTGGGTCGAATGCTACCGCTTCCTGCCGCAGGTGCCGCGCAACCGGCGGATCGCCTTCATCCACGGGCTCGGCCTGGGGCTGGTCTCGGTCTGCCTGATCGCCAACACGATCGGCTATGCGCTCGCGGCCAACCTCACACCGCTATTGGCCGCCGGCATGCTGATGCTGACGCCGCTTGCGTTTCTGTTCTCCACCGCGCGCAACTGCCGCGAGCTGGCCGACGTCATCGCGCTGGTGCTTGGGCTCTTGCTGTTCCCGCTGGCCGCGATGCTGAACAGCGGCGTCGATATCCTGGTCAGCGGCGTCGCCGCGGGGACCATCGCCTATGCCGTGCACCGGGCGAGGGCGGGCATCGTGAGGGCGCGCGCGTGACTGGCTTCATCGGAGACTGGCACGCGCTTGCTATCCTGTTCGTGGCGGGCGTCATCCCCAACCAGATCTGGCGCATGCTCGGCCTGTGGTTCGGCGGCGGCATCGACGAGAATTCCGAGCTGCTGGTCTGGGTAAGGGCGGTCGCCACCGCGATCCTCGCCGGGATCATTGCGCAGATCGTGGTGCAGCCGCCGGGCGCGCTTGCCAGCGTGCCGGACTGGCTGCGCTACAGCGCCGTCGCCGCAGGCTTTGTGGCGTTCTTGCTGGCGCGGAAATCGATCTTCGCCGGCGTGATCGTGGGCGAGGTCGTCGTGATTGCGGGCAAATACTGGCTCGGCTGATTGCGGCGAGCGCATTATCCGCTACTCTCATTCCCCAAGAACAAAACAATGGGGAAACGGCATGCAGCGGCGCGCATCATCGCTATTCATTGTTGCTCTGACAGCGTTGCTGACGGTGGCGTTGCCGGTGCATGCCACCGACTATCCGACGCGACCGATCAAGCTCATAGTGCCCTATGCTGCGGGCGGGCCGACCGACGTGCTGGGCCGCATCGTGGGCGAATATCTCGGGCGCGATCTCAAGCAGGTGGTCGTGGTCGAGAACAAGGCAGGCGCGCAGGGCGCGATCGGCGCCGAGGCCGTGGCGCGCTCCGATCCCGACGGCTACACGCTGTTCGTGACGGCGGCCTCGATCTTCGTGCTCAATCCGCTGCTCTACAAGAAGCTGCCCTACGATCCGGCGAAGGATTTTCGCCTGCTGTCTGTCATCACGGACGCGCCGATGATCATGGAGGTGAATCCGTCCGTACCTGCCAGGACGATCGCGGAGTTCGTCGCCTACGCTAAGACAAATCCCGGCAAGCTCAATTTCGGCTCGGCCGGCACCGGCGGCACGGTTCATCTCGCCGGCGAGATGTTCAAGCAGATGGCCGGCGTCGAGATGACCCACGTGCCCTACAAGGGCGCAGGACCCGCGCTGCAGGATTTGCTGTCAGGCAACATCCAGCTGATGTTCGACACGCTCGGCACCGCGCTGCCGCCGGTCAAGTCAGGCATGCTGCGGGCGCTCGGCGTCAGCTCGACCGCGCGCATCCCCGATTTGCCCGATCTGCCGACCATCGCCGAGAGCGGCTATCCCGATTATGCGGTCAGCGTCTGGTATGGTATCGCTGCGCCGTCGAAAGTGCCTGACGAGATCGCCGGCAAGATCAAGGCGAGCCTCGACCGGGCCTTGAACGACGAGGCGTTCCGCGCTTCGCTGGTCAGGATCGGTTTTCCGCCGCTGCGCGCGAAGAGCCAGGCCGAGATCGACAAATTCGTGGATGCCGATCGCGCGCGATGGGCTGATGTGGTCAAGGCGCTGAATCTATCATTGGATTGACACATGGTACGTGAAATGGAATTGCGCCAGGGCGAGGTTTCCGTCGACATGCCGTCGGCGCGCGACGCCGGGCTTGTGTTCATCGGCCGCATCCGAACGCCCTGGACCTCACGGCTGGCGACGCCGCGACAGGGGCGTCATGACGGTCCGGTATGCCGGCTCGAGATTTTCGAGCCGTGGGTCGCCGCGATCAAGGGCGTCGATTTCTACTCGAATCTCGAAGTGCTGTACTGGCTGCACCAGTCGCGCCGCGACATCGTGCTGCAAAGCCCAAAGAACAACGGCAACACCCGCGGCACCTTCTCGCTGCGCTCGCCGGTACGTCCCAATCCGATCGGCACCTCGATCGTCAAGCTGGTCGGCGTCGAGGGCAACGTCATCCTGGTGCGCGGCCTCGACTGCCTCGACGAGACGCCGCTGATCGACGTCAAGCCCGACCGCTGCGAGTTCACGCCACTGGCGCCGCCGCAGTCGGGGGATTTCGAGACGGAGTAGGATCTCACCGTCGTCATTGCGAGGAGCTCGCGACAAAATTGCAAAGCAATTTTGCGCTGCAGCGACGAAGCAATCCATCGTTCCGCATGTGCCGAACGATGGATTGCTTCGCTTCGCTCGCAATGACGGGGAAAGGCCGCTATTTCAACGCCGCGATCAGCTTCGCGGCATTCGCCTCCAGCACCTTGCCGTCTTCCTTGTGGCTCGCGGGCGGCAGCAGCGCGACGCCATCCTTGCGCGGCATCACGTGCAAGTGGAGATGGAAGACCACCTGGCCGCCGGCCGGCTCGTTGAACTGCTGCACGGTGATGCCGTCGGCTTCAAAGGCCTTCATCGCGGCGGCGGCGATCTTGTGCGCGGCGCGCGCGACATGGGCGTAGTCATCAGGCGTGATGTCGAGGATGTTGCGGGCGGGGGCCTTCGGGATTACCAGCGTATGCCCGGGCGAGCGCGGCATGATGTCGAGGAAGGCGAGCACGTGCTCGTTCTCATAGACCTTGTAGCAGGGAAACTCGCCGCGCAGGATCTTTGCGAAGGGATTGTTGTTGTCATAGGCGGCGGGCATGGCGGCGGCTCCTCGATTTTTTAGAAGGCTAATGTCCCGGTCGCGGCTGAAACGTCAAGCGTCGTCGTCGACGGTCTTCCGGAACGGGCCGGCCTCGGTCAGCTCGCGGCCGACCTCGGCGACGTAATCGCGCTCGCGCTTGAGGTAATCGGCGATGGCGCGGCGCAGCCCGGGATCGGCGATGAAATGCGCCGAGTGGGTGGTCTGCGGCAGGTAGCCGCGCGCCAGCTTGTGCTCGCCCTGTGCGCCGGCCTCGACCACCTTGAGTCCGCGCTGAACCGCGAAATCGATCGCCTGATAGTAGCAGACTTCGAAATGCAGGAACGGGTGGTGCTCGATCGCGCCCCAGTTGCGGCCGAACAGCGTGTCCGAGCCGATGAAGTTGATGGCGCCGGCGATCCAGCGGCCGTTGCGCTTGGCCATGACAAGCAGCACATCCCGGCTCATGCTCTCGCCGATCAGCGAGAAGAATTCCCGGGTGAGGTATGGCCGGCCCCATTTGCGCGATCCGGTCTCCATGTAGAACTCGAAGAACGCGTCCCACGCGTCCTCGGTGATGTCGGAGCCGGTCAGCCAGTGGATCGTGATTCCGGCGGTGACGGCTTCGCGGCGCTCGCGCTTGATGCCCTTGCGATGGCGCGAGTTCAGCGAACCGAGAAAATCGTCGAAGGTCGTGTAGCCCTCATTGTGCCAATGGAACTGCTGGTCGGTCCGCTGCAGGAAGCCGTGCGCGCCGAGGAATTTTGCCTCGTCCTCGCGGGCAAAGGTGACGTGCACTGAGGAGGCTTCGGTGGCGTTGCAGAGCGCCCGCAGGCCGCGCGCCAGCGCCGAGCCGATCACCTCGCGGTCGACGCCGTCGCGGATCAGAAGCCGCGGCCCGGTCGCGGGCGTGAAGGGGACGGAGACCTGGAGCTTCGGATAATAGCTGCCGCCGGCGCGGTGATAGGCCTCGGCCCAGCCGCGATCGAACACGTATTCGCCCTGCGAGTGCGATTTCAGATAGCAGGGCACGACGCCGACGATCCGGCCGTCGAGTTTTGCCACCAGATGCCGGGGCCCCCAGCCGGTCCGCGGGCAGGCCGAATTGGAGGCTTCCGCGGCAGCGAAAAAGGCATGGGAAACGAAGGGGTTATAGCTCGAACTTGCGGCGGTCTGGCAATCGCCTGCGGCAGCGGGCGAGGCCAGCGTGTCGAGGTTATGGATGCTGTCCGCATCCGCCTTGGGATTGGCGCAGGCGTCCCATTCGGCGGCTGGAATGCCGCCGATGTCAGCCACGGCCTCTAGGGTAATTTCAGAAGACGCCATCGAGAATGAAGACCGGTGCCTCTTTTGAGCATGATCTTGCCGGAACAGCTGGCTCCACTTCCGGATCATGCTCTGCATTCCGCCATCGCCGATGACGACCAACGCTTTGACCAACGCCCAACCAGCTCTTGCCAAGATCGTGCATCGCAGCGACGACTTCAAGGCCGCGAAGGAACATGTCAGGTTCCCGGCACAAACCCCTCGAAGATCATCTGATCGGCGTAACGGGCCGCACGCTCGCGCTGTTCCGCGGTCCGCACGGTCCAGGCCAGCAGCGGACAGCCGAACACGTTGCGGGCGATCCAGGGCGCCGGCGCCGGTAGCTGGTTGACCCAGAAGGCAACGAAATGCGGCTCGGTCTTGAAGCCGTGGCGCAGGTACAGCATGCCGTCGCGCTGGGCCGGCGTCAGCTTGGTCCAGGAACTGTCGTCATAGGTGCGCTGAGCGGTGATGCCGCGCGGCAGGTTCGGCATGACCTCGCGCAACGCCAGCACCTGGTCGGGATCGAACGACATGCCGACAACCGGGCCGGAATAGGATGCCAGCACCTCGGCCATCCGGGCTACCAGCTTGCGGTCGCCGTCGAAATGGCTCTTCACCTCGACCACCAGCGGCATGCGGCCGGCGACCAGCGCGCAGAGGTCGCCGAGCGTCATCATCTGCTCGGACGTGTTCTTGAACTTGACTGCTTTCAGCTCGGCCGCCGTCTTCGTCGCCAGCAGGCCCGAACCTTCGGTGAGGCGACCGAGCGCATCGTCGTGATGCACCATCGCCTCACCATCGGCAGTGAGCTGGATATCGCACTCGATGGCGAAGTTGCCGGCAACCGCAGCGTTGGCCGCGGCCGGCATGTTCTCGATGACACCGCGTGCGGCATCATGCAGGCCGCGATGAGCGACCGGCCGTTTCGTCAGCCAATCAGGGGCGCGCACGATCAGGAGACTTCGAACACGCCTTCGACCTCGACCGCGGCATCCGCCGGCAGCGAGGCAACGCCGACGGTGGTGCGGGCATGCCGACCCTTGTCGCCGAACGCTGCGACCATCAGGTCGGAAGCGCCGTTCAGGACCTTCGGTCCGTCGAAGAAATCGGGCGCCGAGTTGATGAAGCCGCCGAGCCGCACCACGCGCACGACCTTGTCGAGATCGCCGAGCGCCGCCTTGACCTGGGCCAGCAGGTTGATCGCACAGCCCTGCGCCGCGGCGACGCCTTGTTCGATCGTGACGCCGGCCCCTAACTTGCCCTTGGCGATCAGCTTGCCTTCGGCGTTGAAGCAGACCTGGCCCGAGACGAACAGCAGGTTTCCGCTGCGGACGAAGGGGACATAGTTTGCGACCGGGGCGGTCGGTTCAGGAAGTGTGATGCCCTGTGACGCCAGTTTCTGTTCGACGGTACCCGCCATCTTTGTTCCCCAATTGGATTGCACGAAAGCCTGAAACGAGGTCAGGGCCAAGCTTGTCTCGATTGTTTCGCGCATCGTGCCGCCGGTTGCAAGCGACTGTAAGGGTACGCGGAGTGCCGCCGTGACATGCGGAATCGCACGAAAAATTGCCGAAAATGACGGCATTTTCGCTGCGCACATTGCAATTTTGTAAAACTTGCCCCAGTTGCGGCGCAATACCACCGTCACTATTGTGGCGAATCTCTGCCTCCTTGAGGAAAAACCATGACCTTGCCGTTTGGGAATCCGTCGCGTGCCCTGGTGCTCACGATCGCGGTAGCCGCAGGATCCGGTCTGGTTCATGGGTCCGCCGCTGCTGCGGCAAGCGGGCCGTTTCTCGCGCATCAGGCGCTGTACGATCTCAGCCTCGTGAAATCGCGCGGCTCCAATTCGGTCAGCGATGCGCGCGGGCGCATCCTCTACAATTTCTCCGGCAACTCCTGCGAAGGCTACACCTCCGAATTCCGCCAGGTCTCCGAACTCGACAGCGGCGAGGGCAAGGTGACGCTGTCAGATCTGCGCTCATCGTCCTGGGAGGATGCGTCGGGCAAGAGCTACCGCTTCAAGATCGACACGCGGATGAACGACAGTGAATCGTCTCCGGTCGACGGCACCGCCGAGCGCGTCGGCGATCATATCACCGTGAAGCTGACCCAGCCGGTGAAGAAGACGTTCAATCTCGACGGCAAGATCGTGTTCCCGACCGAGCAGATCCAGCACATCATCGCTGCCGCCCGTGACGGCAAATCGGTGCTCGAGCAGACCGTCTATGACGGCTCCGACAATGGTGAGAAGGTCTACAACACGCTGACCGTGATCGGCCGGCCGCTCGCAGGCGACCGCGCGCCCTCATCGCCCGATCCGTCGACGGCGAGCGATGCGATGAAAACCATGACGCGCTGGCCGGTGACAGTGAGCTATTACGACAGCGATGCGCGGGCGAAGGACGGCGAGCAGACGCCGGTCTATGCGATGTCGTTCGAGCTGTACGAGAACGGCGTCTCCCGCGCGCTGGTGCTGGACTACAACGATTTCGTGATCTCGGGCGCGCTCGACAAGTTCGACGTCAGGGATTCCAAACCCTGCAAGTGAGGGGCTGATCATCTCGACATACACAGCCGTCGTCCCGGGCAAGCGAAGCGCGACCCGGGACCCATAACCACGACCGTCAATTGTCGTGCAACGCCGGAGCTACAGCGCGCTTCAACAACTGCTCCCTGTGGTTATGGGTCCCTGCTTTCGCAGGGACGACAGCGGAGCAAGCCAACGCCCCCGCGAGACCGCTCTGGCCGGAACCATCAGACGCGAGTACGCTTCGCAAAACACGCGTCTCAGGGAGGCACATCATGAGCAAATCAGACCATCTTCGCCCCAGCGGCCTGCATCACAATCCGGCTTACTCCCACGTCGTCGTCGCCTCGGGCGCGCGCACCATCTACATTTCCGGACAGGTATCCACCGACGAGGAGGGCCGGGTGGTCGGCGCCGGCGATCTTGCCGCGCAGACGACCCAGGTGATGCAGAACCTCGGTACGGCGCTAAAGGCGGCCGGCGCCAGCTATTCCAACATCGTCAAGATCACGACGTTCGTCGTCGGCTACAAGCCGGAGCTTCGCCCGATCATCGGCAAGGCGAGGTCGGTATTCTTCGAGGGCATGGAGCCGCCGGCCTCTACGCTCGTCGGCGTCACTGCGCTCGCTGCACCGGAATGGCTGATCGAGATCGAGGCGATCGCGGTCGCGGATTGAGAGGCACACTCTCCGTCATTGCGAGAAGCGAAGCGACGAAGCAATCCATAGCGCCGCAAGCGGCACGGTGGATTGCTTCGCTGCGCTCGCAATGACGGAGGTCTTACTCCTCCGCGTTCTTTTGCGGTCCCTCATAGGCAATGCCCCGGATCACGGCGGCATTGCCGAACTTCTTGCGCAGATTGTCGATTGCGCGTTCAGCGTGGGCCGAGCGGCGGTCGAGCATGTCGGAATCATTGGCCTGCGAGCCCGGGCGCAGCGCGCTGACGCCGGCGCCCATCAGGCGGAAGGCGGTACCGTCGATCTCCTTGACCAGCATCTCGCGCGTTACCGCAAAGATCTTTGCGGCCAATTGGGTCGGCGTCTGGATCGATTGTGAACGGGTACGCTGGCGGAAATCAGCGGTCTTTAGCTTCAGCGTGATGGTGCAGCCGGAGAGCTCGCTGCTCTTCAGCCGCGCCGAGGTTTTCTCCGACAGCTTCCAGAGCAGCTTTTCCAGGGTTGCAAAATCGCGGATGTCGGTCTCGAAGGTGGTCTCGCTCGAAATGGTCTTGGCGCCGCGGTCGGGCACCACGCTGCGGTCGTCGATGCCGCGCGCCAGCCGCCACAGCCTGCGGCCTTCGCTGGCGAACTGCTTCATCAGCTCGTTCTCGTCGGCGCGCTGCAAGTCGGCGATGATGCGGAAGCCGCGCTGCACCAGCTTCTCCTGCGTCGCAGGGCCGACGCCATAGATGAAGCCGACCGGCTTGCTCGCCAGCATCTCGCGCGCCTCGTCCTGGTCGAGCGTGGCGAAGCCCCTGGGCTTGTCGAGGTCGGAGGCGATCTTGGCGAGGAACTTGTTGCAGGACAGCCCGACCGACACCGTGATGCCGATGTCGCGCTCGACGTCGCGGGCGAATTTGGCGAGCACCTTGGCCGGGATCATGCCGTGGACGCGCTGCGTGCCGGAGAGATCGAGGAACGCCTCGTCGATCGACAGCGGCTCGACCAGCGGCGTCAGCGCCTGCATCGCGTGCCGCACCTCGCGCCCGACCCGGACATATTTCGCCATGTCCGGCGGGATCACGGTCGCATCCGGGCAGAGTTCCAGCGCCTTGAACATCGGCATCGCCGAACGGACGCCGTAGGTGCGCGCGATATAGCAGGCGGCCGACACCACGCCGCGCTTGCCGCCACCGATGATGACCGGGCGATCGGCGATCTCGGGATTGTCGCGCTTCTCGACGGTGGCGTAGAACGCGTCGCAGTCGATATGGGCCAGCGCCAGTGCGGGCAGGGTGCGATGACGCACCAGCCGCGGCGATCCGCAATGGCCGCATCGCTTCACCTTGATATCGAGATCGCCGAGGCAGTCTCGGCAGAAACTGAGGGGGCCGTCGGATGCCGCCGCTGCCGTCGTCACGGCACGTCGCGCTCCCATCTCGGGTCGCCCAGCACCTGGTGGGCGGCGGCGATGTTGGTCGGGTGCAGTTCGGAGGCCGCGGCGAACGCCTTCACGGTGGCATCGTCACGCATCACGAAATCGAGCACGCTCGCAAGAAATTGAGGATTGGACGCCGCGTTCCGCAGCGTCTCCGGACCGATTCCGGTTTCAGCGAGGAACAAGCCCAGCCGCTCGGGATCGCCGGCAATGAAGCCGAGCGCCTGAATCGCAACGATTTCAGCGACTTCCCGCGGGTTGTGAACAGGCTTTTTCAACGCGCCGGTTTGCCTTTCCGTTAACTTATGGTCTCTATTGAGAGACCCATCATGCCCGAGTCTTCCGCGTGTGTTCAAGCAACGGAAACCACGCTACGGAAGTTGGACTTCGGGTTAACGGGTTAGAGCGATTCTGGCGCTAGTTTGAATTCACATTTTCGACGCGTCCCGAGCGCGGTGCGTGAGGTGCCGCAGCCGGGCCCGTCTCCTGGGTTTGGGAGGGACGGGATGGCCAAAACCGTCCTGATCGTGGAGGACAACGAGCTCAACATGAAGCTCTTTCGCGATCTGTTGGAAGCGCACGGCTATCAGACTTCGGGTACCAGCAATGGCTTCGAAGCGCTCGATCTCGTCCGCAAGCTGCGCCCCGACCTCATCCTGATGGATATTCAGCTGCCCCAGGTTTCCGGCCTCGAAGTCACGCGCTGGATCAAGGACGATCCCGATCTGCGCACGATTCCGGTGGTCGCGGTCACCGCCTTCGCCATGAAGGGCGACGAAGAACGCATCCGCGAGGGCGGCTGCGAAGCCTATTTGTCCAAGCCGATCTCGGTCGGAAAATTTATTGAGACTGTCCGACGCTTTATCGGATAGGGGAGTTGTGGTGCAATGTCCGCGCGTATCCTCGTCGTCGATGACGTTCCGGCGAACGTCAAGCTGTTGGAAGCCCGTCTGTCGGCCGAATATTTCGATGTGCTGACCGCTTCCAACGGGACCGAGGCGCTGGAAATCTGTGCACGCGCCGAATGCGACATCATCCTGCTCGACGTCATGATGCCGGATTTGGATGGTTTCGAGGTCTGCCGCCGGCTGAAGTCGAATCCGGCGACCCATTTCATTCCCGTCGTCATCGTCACCGCGCTCGACAGTCCTGCCGATCGCGTGCGCGGGCTGGAATCCGGCGCGGATGATTTCCTGACCAAGCCGGTGTCCGACGTCGTGCTGATCGCGCGCGTGCGCTCGCTGACGCGGCTGAAGATGATGACCGACGAGCTGCGCATGCGCGCCATCACCTCGCTCGAGATCGGCATGCAGGCGCCCGAGCGCAGCGCGATCGCCGACAAGGGCACGGGCGGCCGCATCCTGCTGGTCGACGACCGGCCGTCGTCCTATGAGAAGCTGGCGCCGATCCTCTCCGCCGAGCACACCGTCGACGTCGAGACCAATCCGTCGGAAGCCCTGTTCCACGCCGCCGAGGGCAATTACGACCTGCTGATCGTGTCGCTCAGCCTCGACAATTTCGACGGCCTGCGCCTGTGCAGCCAGGCCCGCTCGCTCGAGCGCACGCGCCAG
>NZ_VKHP01000500.1 GCF_010811875.1 Bradyrhizobium uaiense | reverse complement strand
CGCTGAAGGTGGGGTAACAGCGTGGCGGGGGGGGGGACGGGGGCGAGAGGGTGGACGGGGGCGAAGGCGGGCACGCATGGGCCGAGGACGAGTGCGGAGGGGGCGGGAGAGAGCTTGGCAGCGGGGTCGGGCGACGCGAGCTCGGCCAGCCGCGTGTGGAGCGCATGGGTGTTGGTCGTGGCAGGGACCAGCGACTGGTGCACATCGGCGAAATGCGCGCCGGCTTTCGGGAAGTAGCCGTCGCCATAGGCGGCGACGTCCTTCCAGTGCGCTTCGAGGCCGGTCTTGCCGGCGACCGCCAGCCGCCACAGCAGCGAGGCCGTGTCGGTATAGATATTGAGCGGCGGATAGGGCCTGCCCGCCGGCTTGATGTGCTGTTCGTAAATCGCGAGCGCGCTGTCGGCGTCGCCTTCCTCGATTGCGATCAAGGCGAGGTGCCAGGCGAGATGGCCCTGCAAAAAACTCGTCCGATCATTCGCCGGCAGCCAGGCGGAGAGGAAGTTGCGGCCTTCCGCCCCGTCACCTTGCTCGAACAGCGCATGCGCCAGCGCGTGCGCGGCGCCGGCGTTCTCCGGCTTCAGCGCATAGCCGCGCTCGGTGATGGCGCGGCCCGCGACGAGGTCGCCGGCCTCGGTCTTCGACCAGCCGAGATAGGTGAGGAACCACCAGTCGTCGCCATAGTCCTTGGCGTAACGTTCGGTGATCGCGAGCCGCGCGGCGTCATGGTCCGCCCGGCCGGAGAAGGCGTAGAGGCCGAAGGCGCCGAGCAGCAGCGAGAGGATCTGCGCATCGCGCGGATATTCGGCAAGATGCTGTTCGGCCGCGGTCATCGCCGTCTTGCCCTGGCCCTCGATCACGGATGCGATGATCTCGATGTGCTGGCGCTCGCGCGGTGTTGCGGCCCCGGCGAGCTGCCGGGCATCGGCCGCCTTGGCGCGGGCCTGGGCGCCTTCCATGTTGAGCTGGTGGACGCGGGCGCGGCCGAGATGGGCCAACGCGAAATCGGGGTCTGCGGCGATCGCCGCCTCGAACGCGGCATCGGCGCCGTGCAGCGCCGCCAGCATGCGATCGACACCGTCGACATAGTATGCGGCGGCGCGGTCCGAATCTGTCGTCAGCGGCAGGCCGTAGCGGTCGCAAATCATCGGTTGTCCTCCCGAATTCGGCTGCGAAGTCTAGCACTACTTTGGCAGAATCTATTTGTACCGGTGTTTTTCAAGGATTTGTTTTCGGCAGTGTGGGCACCGCTGAGACGGCGGCCGAAGGATGAGACCGACGATGGCGTGACGTACGGCGGGCATG
>NZ_VKHP01000499.1 GCF_010811875.1 Bradyrhizobium uaiense | reverse complement strand
CCGCAGTTCGTGCAAGTCAGGCTCGACGCCGCCGTCGAGGCGCAGCCGAACGCGATCGATAAGGCGCATGTTCTGGTGAGTCCGGCCGAGCGGATCGAGGTGATGATCGCGGGCGCGACGGTGCGCGCGCCCGTCGGCGTCGACGCCGCGACGCTGGAGCGCGTGCTGGCGGCGGTGAGGTCGACGCGATGATCTCGTTCGGTCCAATGGTCCGTGTGTTCGTCGCGACGCAGCCGATTGACTTTCGCAAAGGCGTTCATGGCCTGGTCGCGCTGGTAGCGGAGGGAATAGGCGGCAAGCTACAGCGGCGACGTTTATGTCTTCCGATCGAAGCGATCGGATCGTTTGAAGCTACTGGTTTTTGACGGCTCGGGAATGGTTCTAGCGACGAAGTGGCTCGAGAATCGGGGCTTCGCCTGGCCACCTGTTCGCGAGGGTACGATGCCGGTGACGGGGGCGCAACTGGCGATGCTGACTGGCGATGCTGACTGAAGGCCTTGCGGAGTGGTCGCGCGTGGTCCCGAAGGTGACGAAGCGGCCGACGAAAGTTGCCTGAATCGTCTTGTTTTGCTGGCGATTGCGAGTGTGTTCGTGTAGCTCTGCGATATGGCGCTTCGCCCTGAAGATCTCCCCTCTGACCCTGCGGCTCTCGCCGAGATGGTGCTGGCTTTCGAAGGCGAGAACGACGAGCTGCGCGCAGAGATCGCCACGTTGAAGAGCCTGACCTTCGGCGCGCGATCGGAGCGCTCGGCAATCGTCTGCGCTGAACAGATCGCGCTCGATCTGGAACGGACCGCGGGCGCGCAGCCTCCGGCCAATGACGACAAACCGGACGCGCCGAGACCGAAGCGGCGCAAAGCGAGGCGCAACATCGGCGCGCTGCTGGCGCATCTGCCCCGGGTCGAGCGGGTGATCGAGCCGGCATCCACGCTGTGCCCGTGCTGCACGGGTCAGATGCACCGGATCGGCGACCTGGCGCGCTCGCTGATCCATTGCCCGAGCCGTTCGAACGACATGGCATAGTCCGCCATCGTCGTCTTGCGTGCTTTTCGCGTTCCCCGCCGTTGCTTGGGCTTCGTCATGCCACGTCTCGCTTTTCGGCTTCGCATGCGGCCTTCCAGTTCCAGGCCAGAAGTTCGTGAAGCTGGTTGGTCTTCGTGGCGCCGCTCACCATGGGAGGACCGTTCTGCGTAAGAAACTCAACCGCAGCAGATTGCTCGAGTTTTTCGCGAGGTTGCCGAGGTGTGTGGTCGCGATGGAGGCCTGCGCCAGCGCCCATTATTGGGGACGGGAGATTGGTAAGTTTGGCCACGATATCCGGTTGATCCAT
>NZ_VKHP01000498.1 GCF_010811875.1 Bradyrhizobium uaiense | reverse complement strand
AGACCAGGCTTGGCAAGATCACCCGGGCGGGCGACGAGGACCTGAGACGGCTGCTCGTGATCGGGGCTACGGCGGTGATCCAGCAGGCCAGACGTGGACGCGGTCATCACTCGCGCTGGCTGCTGGCACTGATCAAGCGCAAGCCGCCGAAGCTTGCAGCGGTGGCGCTTGCCAACAAGGTGGCGCGCATCGCCTGGAAGCTGATGACGAGCAATGAGAGTTACGACGTTGCGCGGCTGGATGCCGCCGGAGCAGTCGCCGCCTAACAGATTGGCCGACCGGCGGACGCGTTCGCCGGCCAGCCGGAAGCTGCAGGAGCAGATGGAGCGATCGATCGAGCAACGATGCGAGACATTCCGTGGGACCCATTGGCCGCCAGCAGGTCGCCAGGTTGTTTGGAACTCGCATCGCGCAAACCATCTTGGCCAGCGGTCTACCCGATCGCACTCAACAGGCCGGACATATGGATGCAAGCGATCCGATCTCACCAGAAAGCTCTTGTGCCACGGGGGCCGTCCACATATGGGTCCCGGCTGTCGCCGGGACGACGAGGGGATAGTTTCTTGTGCGGCCTGCGAGATGCGCCTATTTCTGCGGCCCCGACAGCGAGATGTCGCGCTCGGCGCGAAACACGTTGCTGTAGAGGTTGGCGATCCATTGCCGTCCGCTGGAGGTGATGTTGAGGTGGCGGATCGCCTTTTGCACATGCGGTGCCACGCTGTCCCAGTAGAAGCGCGGATAGAGTTCGACGAGATCGGCCGGCGAATCGTAGCCGAGCTGGCGGTTCAGTCCGGCCTCCTCGAATTCGAGGTACAGCGCGTTGGCCTTGCGGATGTAATGGGGATCGCCGAGCTGGCCGATCAGGTCGGCGGCCCGCAGCAGGATGGCCTCCTCTCCGAACTCCTCATTGCCGTCCGGAGCGGTTTGCGGAAAGCGTGTGCCCTCGATGGCGCGCACAATGCGCTCCTTGTCGAGCAGCGCGACGCCCTTGAGCCGCTCCATCACGAAGATCTTCGAGCGGTCGACGTGATAGGACATCAGCCCCGCATCCGACGAGCCGCGCGGCAGGATCACCTTGCGGCCATCGGCGGCAACCAGATAGCCGTTCTCGTCGTCGGCATCGAACAGCCCGCGTACATAGCCGATGTCATGGGTGAGGCAGGCGATGATGACATGCGCATAATCCTCCGCGCTCATGTGCGAGTGCAGCGCGCGGCCGCGCAGGATGGCGTGGCCGGCCAAGGTTACCAGCATGGTATGCTCGACATTGTGATAGAGCGCGTCGCTGTTGCCGATGCATTCGAGCGCGATCCGCGCGATCGAGGGCACCATCTCG
>NZ_VKHP01000497.1 GCF_010811875.1 Bradyrhizobium uaiense | reverse complement strand
ACTCTTCCTGCCAGTTACAAAAACCCTGATGTCGCGCTCCAGAAGATTGTTGTCGATCGGCATGCTGCCGTCCCCGGTGTAGCGCGTCAGATATTCCCATTGGTTTCGGGTGTAGGATACGGCGTCGCCGAGCTTGCTGTCAGGCAAGACCTTCGGGGCCATGTCATCGAGCCATACCTTGAGAGCATTGAGGATGGGGACACTATGTTGCTGGCGGAAGCGGCGAATGCAGTCGGCCTGTGGTTCACCCTTCTCCGGTATTCCGTCCCGCGCCTGCCTTTCAACCCGGTAGAGCTGGTCGAAGAACCGCAGCGCCTGCTCGGGCGGACCGCCGCCCTTCTTCCTCGCCCTGAGGGCATCGACAAAGCGCCGCCGGGAGTGGGCCATGCAGCCGATGTGGGTGGCCCGTTCCAGCGTGCGCCATGCGGTATAGCCGTCACTCATCACGATGCCGCGGTAATCGCCGAGGAAGGCCTGCGGGTGGATTTGGCCGCGGCCCGGCTGATAATCCAGAAGAACGATGGGCTCGTGACTGCCCTTGCCACTGCGATAAGCCCACATATACGATGTGCTGGTGGCCTTTTTGTCCTTCTCCTTAAGGACCTGAACCGTCGTCTCGTCGCCATGGATGAGAGGCTGCGATCTGAGCCGCAGCTTCAGAGCGTCATAGATGCGGGAGAGATGTTTCTCGCTCGAGCCGATCACCCAGCGACCCAAAGCGCCGCGGCTGACCGGAACGCCGGCGCGTTCGAAGGCCTGCGCCAGGCGGTAGAGCGGCGTGCCATCGACATATTTATGAACCAGCGCGAACGCCAGCGTTGAGGCCGTGGCAACGCTGCCCGGCAGCGGCTGCGTCGGCATCGGCGCGGTCACGACAGGGGCGTTGATCCCGGTGCGATCGCAATGGCGGCACGCATATTTGAAGCGTACGTTCTGTAAAACCTTCGCCTTCACCTCGATATGAAGTTGCTCGGTGACAGCCTCGCCCATGCGATGCATCTGGTCACGGCAGCAAGGACACGCCTTCTGATCGTCGGGCAGGTCATACTCGACGCGCTCACGCGGCAGGTTCGCCGGCAGCGGCCTGCGGCCGCGCTTCTTTCCCGTTGTGTTTTTGACGGGTGGCAAGCCCGTGTCCGGAAGTTCGGCGATATTGTTCGTTTCACTGCCGGCGTCATCCTCATCGGCGGCCTGCTCGGCTTCATTGAAGAGACGATCGACGTGCTTTTCGCTGCGTGGCGCAAAACGATGCAGGCGTGCCAGCGCCAGTTCTTCCTCGAGTTTGACGACGCGGTCGGCGAGTTGATGGTTCTCCGCCTGCAGCGCAGCAATGCGCGCCAACAGCACT
>NZ_VKHP01000496.1 GCF_010811875.1 Bradyrhizobium uaiense | reverse complement strand
GTTCCGGATCCGTTGCTGACGCCGGCGGCTTTGTCGCTCTCTCCCGCGTTCCTCGCCATCGTGATTGCGGGCGTTGCGCTTTCGGTGCTCGGCATGAGCCTGGTCGGCGTGCTCGCGGACCGCCGCCTCGCGCTGCGCACGCGCCGCTTCGAGGAAATCATCAGCCAGCTTTCGCTGGCGCGGCAGCAGGTCGAGGCGTCGCAGAAGGAGCTGGAAGAGCAGAGGTTGCGGCTGGATACGGCGATGAACCACATGGGTGAGGGCCTCTGCATGTTCGATGCGGAGAAACGCCTCGTCGTGTGCAATGACCGCTATGCCAAGATGTATCGGCTGCCGCCCGAGCTGCTGCTGCCCGGCGCGGCGCATCGCGCGATCATCACGCATCGGATCGCCAACGGCATTCTCAAGGGCGAGACCAGCGACAGCGCCGCAACGCAGGTGCTCGCGACATTGAATGCGTTGCCGGCCGATGAGATCAGCAGCCGGGTCGACGAGCTCGCCGACGGCCGGCTGATCTGCGTGACGCGGCAGCCGATGCCCGGCGGCGGCTGGGTGGCGACGCATCGCGACGTCACCGAGCAGCGGCGCTCCGAGGCAAAGATCACCTACATGGCGCAACACGACGCGCTGACCGATCTGCCGAATCGCGTGCTGCTCAGGGAGTGGATGGAGCAGGCGCTCTCCGGCGCGAGGTGCGGCGGGCCGAGCCTTGCGGGGCTGATGCTCGATCTCGATCGCTTCAAGGACGTCAATGACACGCTCGGACATCCGGCAGGCGACGCGCTGCTGAAGTCGGTGGCCGCGCGGTTGCGCAGGTGCGTCGGCGAAACCACGCTGGTCGCGCGGCTCGGCGGCGACGAGTTCGCGGTGATCGACTACGTCAGCGATCCGGTCCCGGAAGCGGGCTTGCTCGCCGAGAAGATCAGAAAGGCGCTCAGCGTGCCGATCGATCTCGGCCATCACCGGGTGACCACCACGACCAGCATCGGCATCGCGATCGCTCCGCGCGACGGTACCGATTCGGACGAGGTCCTGAGAAGCGCCGATCTTGCGCTTTATTCGGCCAAGAGCGCCGGGCGCGGCTCGTTCCGCTTCTTCGAGCCGGAGCTCGACCGGCTGCTGCAGGCCCGGCGCGGCCTCGAGCGCGACATGCGCAGCGCGCTCGCCAACGGCGAGTTCGAGTTGCACTATCAGCCGTTCATCCACGTCGCGAGCGGGGAGACCTGCGGCTTCGAAGCGCTGTTGCGGTGGCATCACCCGCAACACGGTATGGTGTCGCCGGTGCAGTTCATTCCGCTGGCGGAAGAGACCGGCCTGATCGTGCCGCTCGGCGAATGGGTGCTGCGTACCGCGTGTGCGGAGGCCGCAAAATGGCCCGACGACCTCAA
>NZ_VKHP01000495.1 GCF_010811875.1 Bradyrhizobium uaiense | reverse complement strand
CGCCATGCGTGCCGACCGGCGCCTGACCAATCGCCTCGCCGCAGCCAAGCTGCGCTTCGTCGACGCCTGTATCGAAGACGTCGACTTCGCGTCCCGCCGCGGCCTTGACCGGCGCAACACCCTGCAATTGGCGCAAGGCGCTTGGCTGAAAGCCCATGAGAACTTCATCATCACCGGCCTGACCGGGACTGGTAAAACCTGGCTGGCATGCGCCTTCGGACGCCAGGCGGCCAGGCTTGCCTGTATCGCGCGCAAGCCGAGGGATGGCTAGGTGGGGGCGTCACGCCGGTTACTTTCGATCTGGCCTGCCTCGACAGCTTCCGTCATTGGGGCCGTGCTCGGCGCAGCTATCGCAGGGACGAATGTCGGGCCGATCGAACCGCTCTCCAGCCCGATGATTGGAGGCGAAAGCCTTGCGCCAATTCAGCAGAAGCTGACGTGAGATCCCGTATCGGCGAGCGGGTTGCCGAAACCAGTAGTGGCCCCGAGAAGCTCTGCTCTACGATCCTGAGTCTTCTCCGCACTCGTCCAGCGTCGCCGCCGACCGGTCTCCACCACCTCTATCCGGCTTAGCACCGCACTGTCCTTATGCACGTCACAGTCAGCTACGTAGCCGACCTTTTCACAAGGCGGCCTTGCTCGGATGCCTACGATGAGGTCCTTGGCTTTGGCGTAGCGGACGAGCCCTGAGGGCCGCGCCAATTGGCAAGGCCGGGGCTACTCAGCACTCCTCGGTGTCGGGATTGAAGGCGTCGGGATCTACGCCGACGAGCCGGCACACCCATTCCTCGGACGCCATCGAGACCGGCCCGGCGACGACCGCGGCCACCGCGCCGTCGAGCATGGAGAGCGACGTCGCCCGCTGATGCGGAAGCGTCTGCGACGAGACGCCGATGCCAGTGCTCGATCCGGGACGCGGCCTCACGAGGATCTGCCAGTTCTGGGCGCACGCGACGGACGATCGGGCGTGGAAGGGGCCGGCGCCGCCGGCGGTCGCCTAGGTGTTCGCAGGCGGTCGCGGCAAGAAGGAGATCGTGGCGCAGTTGGCCGGCTTCGAAGGCGTGCTGCAAGTCGATGTGTGTGGACGCCCAAGTGAATGCAAGCAAAATATAACTTCGGAACAGGCATGTGGTCGGGTGCTGACGTGTGTCCGGCCTCGTAATGCGACCTCGACACGTCGCGGGCCCTTATGGAATGCGTGGATTGGATCCAATTCGGCTACGCGTGCTCGCTGGCACTCATCGACCTGTTGATTCGTCCAATCCCAATCCCAGTCCCTGACCGATTGCCCATAACCCTCCGTTAGACCTTACCACATTTCCGACGTCTCTCGGCTTCTGGCCTTGCGTTAAGCAGCGCCAGACGCTGGAGCCTGGTAAGCGCCACCGCGG
>NZ_VKHP01000494.1 GCF_010811875.1 Bradyrhizobium uaiense | reverse complement strand
GGCTGGGGTGGGGGCTCTCTCCACGAGTCATATCGCGGAGAGAGCCCCCACCCGGAACGCATCTGACGATGCGTTCCGACCTCCCCCGCAAGCGGGAGAGGTGAAGAAAAAACCGTCTCGTTTGAGGGAGAGATCATGTCGAAATTGCAAGGCAAAGTCGCGCTCGTCTCAGGCTCCGGCCGCGGCATCGGGCGCGCGATTGCGTTGAAGCTCGCGGGCGAAGGTGCGCGCGTCGTGGTCAATGACCTCGATGCCGAGCCGGGCAACGCGGTCGTTGCCGAGATCAAGGCTATGGGCGGCGAGGCGATCGCGGTCAATGGCAGCGTGACGGAAGCAGGCTTTGCCGACCGCTTCGTCGGCGCCGCCATCGAGCAGTTCGGCGGCCTCGACATCATCGTCAACAATGCCGGCTACACCTGGGACTCGACGATCCAGAAGATGTCGGACGAACAGTTCCAGGCGATGCTCGACGTCCACCTCGTCGCCCCGTTCCGCATCCTGCGCGCGGCATCGGAACCGATCCGGGTGATGGCGAAGCAGGAGGCCGAGGCCGGGCGCGAGGTGTTCCGCAAGGTCGTCAACATCTCCTCGATCGCGGGCCTCTACGGCAAGGCCGGGCAGGCGAGCTACTCATCGGCGAAGGCGTCGCTGATCGGGCTGACGCGCACGATGTGCAAGGAGTGGGGCCGCTACAAGGTCAACGTCAATTGCGTCGCGTTCGGCCTGATCAACACCCGCCTGACCCAGCCGATCGAGAGCCAGCAGAAGACCATCGACGTCGCCGGCCGCGACATCAAGGTCGGGGTGCAGCCGCAGATGCTGGAGGCGATGGGCCGCATGATCCCGCTCGGGCGCGGCGGTACACCGGAGGAGGCGGCGGATGCGGTCTATCTGTTCTGCGCTCCGGAATCGAACTACGTCAGTGGTCAGGTGATCGTCGCCGGCGGCGGTCTGCTGATTTGACGATAGCGTTTTCGAGCGAAGTGGGTACCGGTTCGCGTCAAGAAAACGCGTTAAAAAAAGAATGCGTAGCGAGAGCATGATGCACTACCGATCGTCCTGGATGACCGAGGAGCTGGATACCTTCCGTGACCAGTTCCGCAAATTCCTCGCCAAGGATCTGGCGCCGCACGCCGAAAAATGGCGCGCGCAGAAGCTGGTCGACCGCTCGGCCTGGCGCGCGCTCGGCGAGATGGGCGCGCTGCTGCCGAGCGTGCCCGAGGCCTATGGCGGCCTGGGCGCCACCTTCGCCTATGACGCCGCGGTGCTCGATGACCTCGAGAGCGCGGTGCCGGAGCTGACCACCGGTGTTTCCGTCCACAGCGCGATCGTCGCGCATTACATCGTCAACTACGGCTCGGAGGAGCAGAAGCAGCGCTGGCTGCCGAAGATGGCGTCCGGCGAAATGGTCGG
>NZ_VKHP01000493.1 GCF_010811875.1 Bradyrhizobium uaiense | reverse complement strand
GGAAGCTCCTGGGCCAAGCCGGCAAGCCCGCCGGTCAGCAGGCCGCCTGACCTTCACGCAACGCCATCATAGAGCTCGCCGTGCCCGCGCGCACGCGTCAATCGGGCGGTCTTCATCGTATGCGTACGGCATGGACATGTTCAGTGTTGCTGCGCCGTTTGGAGACCGCTTGGCGATCGGCGACAAATCGCGGAGGCGAACCGCCTCAGGCCCTTGCAGGCTTGTTCTGCGGGAAGAGAAGACCGTCCGGGTTGCAGGGAGGCTTATCGCACCGTCTATTGCCGGCTCGTGCAGCTGAGTTCCCGATCCAATCCGATTGCTCGGCGGAAGACGTACCTGAAATGCCGAAAGTGCCGCTCGTATTGGGAGAGTCCCGTCTAGGAGCTGAAGCGATACGCCATCTTATGGTCGAGGAGATACGCGGAAGGGCGCCTGCCACGAGCAAGGCATCTTGCAGAGCAAGTGGTACAAGGTGCTGTTCCTAGCTTCGTGTGGTTCTCGGCAGCCAGCTCATCTGTCTTTCGGTACTTGGCGCCGGCATCCTTTTGATCCCCGCAGCCACGGGTCAGACCGCGAGCCAGATGCCCTGTTCCGCTAGCACTTTCCCCTCTTTGCGAAGCTTGTCGAGATGTGCCTCGACGCTCCACAACACTGCTTTCGCAAGATACGGATCGGTTTTCCTGTAAAGCAGGATGACCAGCTCCTCCGGCGTCTTTCCGCCGTTCTGCAGAGATCGAACTATTTCCCTCTCACGTGTTAGGCGCCTCTCGAGCAAGTTCCGAACGTAAGAATGCGGAGAGGGTAACGGTGGACCATGGCCGGGTAGATAGAGGTTGTCGTTCCGATTGAGGAGCTTGATAAGATTTGCATAATAAGCAGCCATGTCCCCGTCCGGCAGCATGATGGAGCTGCTGTTCCAGCTCATCACGTGATCGCCCGTGAAAAGGATGCCGTCGGCCCGCGCCAAGCAAAGATGATCGCTGGCGTGGCCTGGTGTATGCAATACCAAATGGCCGGCAAGTATATCCTGGTCTTTCAACATCACGTCGGGACAGAAACTGTCCCCCGCAAAGTGTTCGTGCGCATAGACGGGAAGGCATGTAGCGGCCTTGAGCTTTACCACTGCGCCGAAATGGTCGGAGTGATGATGCGAGATGATAATTCCCGCGGATTGATCCGGTAGCCCCTCAAGAATGCAGTCGAAATGGGCCTGGTCGTCCGCTGGCCCCGGATCGAGCACGAACGTTCCCTCGGGGCCATCGATCAGGTAGGTGTTTGTTCCCCAATACGTCGACGCGTTGGCATTGCTAGCCACAACTCGACGTATGCCGGGCGCCACCTCTGAAAGCCGGGCGCGCTGGGGTTCAGGCTCGGTGTGAAACGACATCATCTTCCTTGCAATTCATCCGATAGAGTTC
>NZ_VKHP01000492.1 GCF_010811875.1 Bradyrhizobium uaiense | reverse complement strand
GTCGATCTCGACAACATCACGTCCATTGATCCTGACGTCGCCGTTCGGCTCGATTAGCAGGAGTTGTCTAGTAGTCGTTTGCGCACCGCTATCGCCCAAGTGACGAAGTCGCCAAAGAATGGTGCTCAGTCGATGCTGAGCGGCCTTGTCGTACTCGGTGGACCAAAGCAAGCACGCGATTTCTTCTCTCGTTACACTTCGGCTTTGGTGCGTCGCTAGTAATGAGATCAGTGCTTTCGACGTTCGAGACAAATGGGCGCCAAGCTGCTGTTCTTGATAGAACAGCCGAAAGCTTCCGAACGTGTTGATTTTCCAGATCATACGCGCCCCACAGACTCTCTCGAAGCCTGCCTTTAACCACCGCGTCTCTGTTTACCCGGCGGCGACGGACTGCCTCGTTTGGGACAGGCATTTCATTCGAGCACCATGCGCACTAGCGTTAGCCCTCGCGCGACCGGCGTGTTGCTATTTTGCAGCTCAAGTATCTGGAAGTTTCGACGAGACCGATGCCGTCGAGAACTCTTTTAAAGATGTCTAGTCAGCTCGACCAATAAGACCATTATGTAGCCGAGTTTTGTGACACGCAACCAAAAACTGTAGACTCATTATTGAAAAACCATAACACGCAATACAAAGTCGGGCGGATTGTTCCCAACATCCCGCGCAAACAAACCGCACTCCGAATAGATGAGACGTGGTTAGCCGGCGAAGTACGCTGCGGGGGCTGCCATGACAAGCTTAGAACACGCTTGCGGAGCGCGCCCCTTGGTGCGTTTCGTACAAATGTTTGCACGCCGATAGCTCCACCGGGAAAATTGGCAAGATTGCTTCAGTCCCAACAATACGATCATCCAAAATCTAACCTTCAGTCTCATTCAACGCCATCACGCACACGTTAAGACCGAACAGCGAAACTGTATGGTCGTTGAGTAATTTGTGGGATCTTATATAACAGCTTGATTCCATTGGGGCGTTGGAGAGCGATAGCGTGAACAAGCGTAGATTTCTCTACGCCCCTTCCGTGGCGAGCCGCAGGGATTTGGGGACGCGCTGCGCCTTTCGGAATTGAGCCAACAGTCAACAACGTCGGGGAAATTCTCGAACTCACCTTCCGAGTCTTCCACCCGGCAGTCCCGTTACGCCCAGATCGCGATGCCGCAGGCCCCGATCAGCCGGCTAATTGTGGCAGAACTGTTCAGAAACAGATATCTCCGGCAGCGAAAGGAATCCGCGTTATTCGCGGTGTCGCGACGATTGATGTTCGGCCTGAAACCGGCTTCCGCCAAGACCCTTTTGCCTAGCGGCGTGCACCTCGAAACACGTTACCATCTGCAGTCGTCCGTGAAGAATGCGGATTGACCTGAAAAATAAGCAAAAATGTTCTTGAGAAAGTATTCGATTTTGCAGGAAAGCGGTGTGTGGAACCAGGATTTCCTGCGTTTTGGGATTTCGTTTTTGGGC
>NZ_VKHP01000491.1 GCF_010811875.1 Bradyrhizobium uaiense | reverse complement strand
CGATCGCCCTCGACGAAGGGACTGGCGATGAACCGCTCGGCTGTCAGTTCAGGGCGGTTCAGGTAGCCCCGCGCCACCCCCGCCCCACCGATGTAAAGCTCGCCCACCGCACCAAACGGCACGGGCGCGCCATGACCATCCAGCAGGTAGACCCGCGTGTTGGCAATCGGACGCCCGATCGGGACCACTGACCCATCAAAATCAGCCGGGCAATTCCAGACCGTCGCGAAGGTCGTGGTCTCGGTGGGCCCGTAGCAGTGAATGAGACGTACGGGGCCTTGTTCTTTCAGCAATCTCAAAAATGAGGCGAGATCGCTGCGCTCACCTCCGCAGAGGAGGTACTTCAGCTGCGCCAACGTCGGAGCAATCGATGACGTATATTGGTTGAACAATGCTGTTGTCAGAAACAGTGATGTCACGCGGTACTGTTCTAGCGCCCGGGCAAAACTGGGAGGATCCCTGACGGTGGCGGCATCAATTGAAACAATGCAACCACCGTTAAGCAGCGGCGCCCATACTTCGAATGTGCTTGCATCGAAGGCGGGATTGCCAGCCCATGCCATCCGATCTCCTGCATCGACCTTCACATACCCACTGTTGATCACGAGCCGGTTGACGGCACGATGAGGAACAACAACGCCTTTGGGAAGGCCAGTTGAGCCGGAGGTGTACATGACGTAAGCGGCAGTCTCAGCGCTCAGCGCCAGACCAGGATCGCTACTACATCCCGTTCCAACTATGAGCGGCTCAATGGCGAGAACAGGTATCGCCGCCTCAACCAGGTCATCCCCGCAAAGCACCAGGCGTGCAGCACAATCGGCCATCAACAATTCTTGTCGCGCAGATGGAAGGGCGCGATCGATCGGTACATACACTCCGCCCGCCTTCAGAATCGCCAGCTGCGCCACCACAAGAGCGGCGGAGCGGTCCAGCACGATGGCAATGCGATCCCCAGGCTTGCCCCCGAGGGCGATCAGATGGTGCGCCAGCCGGTTGGCCCGTGCGTTGAGCTCGCCATAGCTCAGCCGCTCATCTTCGCAGACCAGCGCCATCGCTTCCGGCGCTTTTTGCACCTGTGCCTCGAACAGCTCATGGATGCACCGTTCTAACGGATAAGGCGCCGCGGTCCGGTTCAGCTCCTCCAAGAGATAGCTGCGCTCGTCGACTGGCAGGATGTCGATGCGGCCGACTACCTGGTCTGCATCGGCAGCCATCGCCCGCAGCAGCGCCAGCAAATAACCACGCTGCCGCTCGATCGTCGCGCGATCAAACAGCGCCGTGACATAACCCAGGGTTCCGGCGATCTCCTCGCCATGCTCGCCAAGGCTCAGCTCCAGGTCAAACTCGATCTGGTCGATCTCCTCGGAGGCAGCTTCGATATTCAGCCCCGGCAGGTCCAGTGACCCAACGCCATTGTTCTCCCAGGCCAGCATCACCTGCAACAACGGCGTGTGGTCAAGAGCCCGGGGCGGCTGTACGA
>NZ_VKHP01000048.1 GCF_010811875.1 Bradyrhizobium uaiense | reverse complement strand
CGCGCATTGCGCACATGCTCGGACAGCTCGAGCTTCTCGCTCAACGTGACGCCGGCGAACGGCTCGTCCAGCAGCAGCAGCGTCGGCCGCGCCACCAGCGCCCGCGCCAGCTCGACCCGCTTCTGCAGGCCATAGGGCAAAGTCCCGGCGGCGCGCTCGCGAACGTCACCGAGCTGCAGGAAACCGATAACGTCTTCCGCGGCGGCGCGATTCTCCGCCTCGATCCGGCGCGCCAACGGCGAGGCGATGGTCTGGCGCAGAAAGCCGGCGCGAACGCGATGCGCGAGCCCCATCAGGACGTTGTCGAACACCGACAGCCCCTTGAAGATCGCGAGGTTCTGGAATGTGCGCGCCACGCCGTGCGCCGCCAATCGCGCCGTCGGCACCTGGACGAAAGCGCGCTCGCCGAGCCAGACTTGGCCGCGATCGGGCCGGTAGAGCCCGCTGATGACGTTGAGCAGCGAGCTCTTGCCGGCGCCATTGGGCCCGATCACGGCACGGATTTCACCCGGTGCGACCGCAAGGTCGATGTCGCGCAGCGCGGCGAGGCCGCCGAATGTCAGCGCGATCTGGCTGAGGGCCAGCACCGGCTGTGCCGCGCGATCCGCAGCCTGCGCGGGTCGCCGCTCCGGAACATCGGCTGTTGCGGTTGCACGCGTCTTGCCTTGCGCTGGAGCCGTCTCCAGCGCAAGCACCTCAGCGTTTGTCACCATCACCGTCACGTCGAAAGGTTCCCCGTCACTCGGCAGCCTCGGCATGCGCGCCGGTCTTTGCCTCCAGCGCACGAACCAGCGGAATGACCCGGCGGCCGAAATATTCGACCTCCTCCTGGAAGTGCAGGAAGCCGAGCAGCACGAGATCGACCCCGACCTGCTTCAGCGCGACGATACGCTCGGCGATCTGTTCCGGCGTGCCGATCAGATTGGTCTTGAAGCCGTCATTGTACTGGACGAGATCCTCGAAGCTCGATTGCGCCCAATTGCCCTGACCTTCCGGCGAGGCCTTGCCGGCATTCTTCACCTCATGCCCGAACGCGTTGACCGCCTCCGGATCGGCCTTGACAATGATCTCGTCGAGCACGGCGCGGGCCTCGGCCTCGGTGTCGCGCGCGATCGCGAAGGCGTTGACACCGATCTTGACCGCGTGATTGTTGGCGCGCGCCTTCGCCCTGATGTCGTCGACCTGCTTCTTGATCTCCGCGACCGAATTGCCGTTGGTGAAGTACCAGTCCGATACCCGCGCGGCCATGTCGCGTGCGGCGCGCGAGCTGCCGCCCTGAAAAATCTCGGGCAATGGATGCGCCGGCTTCGGCTTCAGCGTGTAGTCGGAGAAGCGGTAGAAATCGCCGCGGAAGGTGAAATTGTCCTGGGTCCAGATTCCGCGCAGCGCGCGGATGAACTCTTCGGAGCGGCGATAGCGTTCATCGTGATCGAGCCAGGGCTCGCCGATCGCGGTGAACTCGCCGCGAAACCAGCCGCTGACGATGTTGACGGCGACGCGGCCTTCGGTGAGCTGGCTGATGGTTGCGATCTGCTTGGCCGCGACCGCCGGATTCCACGGTCCGGGCAGCAGCGCCGCGATCACTTTCAGCTTCGTGGTCGCCGCGAGCAACGCGTGGCTGAAAGCGACCGGCTCATGCTGGAACTCGGCGCCATAACCGGCGGTGAAGCGGATCTGGCTCAGCGCATAGTCGAAGCCGCTCTGCTCCGCGATCTGCGCCAGGCGGCGGTTATAGTCGATGTCCCATCCGGTTCGCTGTTCGATCTTGCTGATTACAAGGCCACCGGAAACATTTGGAACCCAGTAAGCGAATTTGACCTGATCATGGCTGGTAGTCATTGGAATTGCCTCAAACGTTGGACGTGACGGGGTGAGGAAGGCAGCACGAAGCGTTCGCGCGGGCGCCCATCCAGTGGGTTACAGCGCGACTCATGCGAGCTGCCGGCAGATTTGAACTAGGGGAAGGGTGGCCGATCAGTATCCGTGATACGCGCCGGCACACGCTCGCTGCGTCAACAACACACCGTTCGACACGATGTCAGCGGCGCGGCGCGACTTCGGGATCGGTCAAACGGGCCATTGCAAGTCATCCGCATTCCCCTCGCAGGCAGCATCGGCGAACGATCAATAGTCTCAGAGAAAGCAGAGACGAGCGAGTCCAAGGCAATCTCTTTTTCAGCCAGTCCGGGAAAGCGGTATTCTTTTGTTGATGCAAAATGCATCGTTTGATGCTGAGCGGTCGATTTTCTTCGGATTGAACGTGCCGCTAAACACCGAGCGACGCTTATAACGCGCTGGTATTGCGTCTAGCCCCGAGCCTTGCTGCTCCATTCGGTAAGGCGAGCATGCATGCGCGAAGAGATGAGGAGCTGACTATCGCGGACCAATGTGGGTTTTGGCGCCTCCAGGAGGTGTCGGCACATTCTTCCGGCGATTGGTAATTGCCCGATGAAGCCAAAAGCATTTCTCTGTCGAAGCCAATATCAATTACCGCATGGTAGGCCGGAGTGACCGTCCGGTTAGAGATGCGAGCAATAATCGGGATAGCTTTTTTTGGGTTTCTGCGTGGCAACCGAATCCACGGTATCAAAAGCGATATGGCAATATGTGTTTTTGTACCTTAAGCTGGATCTGTAATGCTCAGGAGGTTGCCAGCATGGATGGTGCAGACTCGATGTCTGATTTGGTCGATTTCGCGTTCGAGATCGCTGGAAGCGCAGGTTCTCACGCCACCGAATGGTTTCGACGGCCGATAGACATCAACACGAAGGATGACGAGAGCCCCGTTACGGAGGCAGATCGGCGTGTCGAGGAAGCCATCAGAAAGGCGATTTCCGCTCGATTTCCAGAGCACGCGATTTTCGGTGAAGAATACGGGATCGAGGGTGATCTCGATTCGCCTACGTGGGTGGTTGATCCCATAGATGGCACGCGCAGCTTCATTTCCGGGTCTCCGCTTTGGGGAACGCTGGTCGCGCTCGCTATCCAAGGGCGTTCACAGATTGGCGTCGTTGAGATGCCCGCATTGCGGGAACGCTGGACGGGCGCAACCGGCCTGGGTAGCTGGTTTGTCAACTCGAGCGGCATTCGCACAAAATGCCAAGTTCGCGACTGCCGACGCCTCGCCGACGCGAACTTCTACACCACGTCGCCCCTCTATTTTACAGAATCAGAACGCGATCAAATCCTGGGCATCAGCCAAACTGCCCGGATGTGTCGCTTCGGCGGCGATTGCTATAATTATGGATTGCTTGCATCGGGACACATCGACCTCGTCATCGAGACGCGGATGGAGCCTTACGATTTCATGGCGCTGGTGCCGGTGATCGAAGAAGCCGGCGGCATTGTCACCGACTGGGAGGGCAAGCCGCTCACGATCACCTCCGGCAAGCGGGTCATCGCTGCAAGCACGGCAGAACTTCACGCCGAAGTTCTGCCCTTGCTCTAGAAACGATAGAAGCGCGGCTGAGTCGGTCAGTTACGTGGAAGGATGGGCGCCAGCATCATGTCGGTTGGACGCATCGAGCCTATTGTCGTGTCGCGCTATGGCCCGAAGCCGACGATAGAAACTGCTAAGATACTGGGGAGCATCTATGTGGCAAGAGGAACGACGGCGTCACATTCGATCGATGTTGGCAACGTTCGGCACGCTAAGCGTTGATCGGCTGACGGAAGATTTTGGCGTGTTGCTCGAAACGATACGCCGCGATCTCATGGAAATGAAAGAAAGCGGAGAACTCCGCCGGGTCCGCGGCGGAGTCGTTCCGGTTGCCAAGGACAAGGAGGCTCCCTGCCAATTGCGCACTGCCGTACGTAGCCGCGAGAAAAGAACGAACGCCAGGGCAGCGGCAGCAATGGTCGAGGCCGGTCAGACGATCCTTCTCGACGCGGGAAGCACGACAACCACCCTGGCCCAACGCTCAGCTCAGATGGAAGAGCTTATTGTCGTCACCAACTCTCTGAATGCCGCCAAGTGCTTGACTTCCGCGGGTGATTGCACGCAGCGCGGAAACAGGGGTTGATCCTGGGTGGGACAGACGATCCGCCCGCAACGCTCGGGGCGAATACCGTCAATGAGATAGCTCGCTACCGAGCAGATTTCGCGATGGTCCCTCCGTTCGGTTTTCGATGGGACCGCTGGTGCGATGAGCTACATCCCGACGAAATAGAGACAGCGAGAGCGATGTTTGATGATGCGCGGAAGCGCGTTATTCTCGCCGACTATTCGAAAGTGGGTGTCGTTAGCCGGGTTTCATATTGCGCGCTGGTAAACGCAGACTGCGTGATCGTCGACGTCAGGGCCCGTCAGAACGCCATGTTTCCGCAACTGTGCTCAGTCAATCCGAACGTAGTTGTCGCTTGGGGACTGCGGCGCATCGAGAGGCACGTGAGGCATTTCCTGCATCCCCAACATACCTAGATTCCAAATTTGTAAAAACTTAGCGACCGCTTGCGGCTCGCGCCATTGTGCCGCCATCGAATTGCTCAGAAGTGAGCGGAGCGCGTGTCCGATGCTGCCTTTGCGATACAGCCGCGCATCCGGATCGCTCGTGGACATGTGCGCGTGGTTGCTGCGCGATTGTCCGCGGAAGTCGCTGCCGCCCTCGTCATCGCCGTCCTTCTTGAAACTCTTCTGCCCGGCCCAAGCCTAGATCAACGTACGATCCACACTGAAATGTTCGCCGACAACCAGCCCCGGTCATTGGCGATCTCCACCACTTTGTTGAAAAGCGCGATCACCGCATCGTGTTCGATCAATCGCTCGCAGTTCTTGCAACCGTGGCCGGCGCCGTTTGCTGACCCAGCACGAGGTCCAGATGGCCGTCCCTACGCCGGCTCAGGGCGCCGTGTCGCTCATGTTCGCTCCGTCGGTCGCATCGGGCGACGGCGATGCGCCGGATCGGACCGACGGCAGTGCGTGCACGCCATCGCCATCGCCTCCCGCGCGTTCAAGCCGGCGCACGCTGGCCTCCCCCCGGGGCGTCGCTGCGGTAGCGGCTGGTCGAGGTCTGGTAGTACTGGGCGTGGATGGCCGCCATGGCCTCGATCAACGCTCCCCACGGCGCGGGAAAGCGTTCTTCCGCCATCAGCCGATACAACATGCGCGTATGGCCGGCCAGCTCGTCGTTAAGGAACTCCACGACAGGCATAACCGGATAGCGCTGCAGCAGCAGGATCGCCGCGTTGCCGGCCTCGCCGGCCAACCTGTCCTTGTCCCGTCCATGCAGATCGTTCTGCAGGCGCCCTATCGCGGAGATGAGCCGCAGGACCTGGCGAAACGCCGGACGCGCGCGCAAGGTCGCCATGTCCAGCCCCCACAGCAACGACAGGCAACAGAACACGTTCGTGTAGGCGATCGAATCGATGCCGTTGTGCAGGTACTCGGCGTAGGACCAGCGTTCCGCGTCTGCCGTCCGCGCCTGTCCGGCGCGCAGCGCCGCGCAGTAGCGCCGGGTATCGTCGAGAAGCTGAGCATAGTCGCGACGATCGTAGGCAAGCGCAGCCAGCGAAGCGCGCAGCACAGCGCAGCCCTCGAATCCGGGGAGCGCGCACGGCTCGCCCTGTCCCAGCGCCTGCTCCACCGCGGCGAGTTGTTCCTGCGCGATCAGGCCAAGGTCGTTGCAATCGTCGAGCCAGAACAGCAGCGCCAATTCGCGATAGAACGCCACGATCAGCGTTTCGTCCTGCGGATCGCGGCCGGTTCGGGCGCTGATTTCGCGCAGGCTCGGGTGGATGCGCTGCAGGATGTACTGGCCGCCCCTGACGGCTTCCATGGCATGCTCGTCGGCGAACCCGGTCAGGGAACGCCCCCACTCCAGCACCTGCTGCAGCGCGCGTTCGGGCTGGATCATGGCGCCGCTCCTGCTCCCTCGGCCAGGACCCGCCGCTCCCAACGAAGCGCCAGCCACAACCCGGCGAGTTCGGCCACGCGCACGACCCGGGTGGGGCAATACAGTTCCTTGCCGATCCACAGCGGCGTTTGCGGCAATGCATGCGCCGCATGGCGGGCGAGCATCCAGTCCAACGCACGTGCGACCGCCTGCGCGATGCGCCAGCGCCCTGTCGGCTCTTCGCTCCCGTCCATCACGCGCAACGCGAACAGCGCATAGGCGGTTTCCTCGAATGTGGACGCGCGACCGGCGCCCCAGCCGCCGTCCTCACGCTGCGCCTGCAGCAGCGCCGCCAGCGTTCGCTCGTCGCGCCACTGCGGCTTGCCTTGCGCCAGCGCAGCGAGCGCATGCGCAGTGGGATACAGCCACGAAACGTGCCATTTTTCGTTGTCCCATAGACCTTGCAGGTTGCGATTGGCCTCGACGTAGGCGCTGGTGCCGGCGGCGGGCTTTCCCAACAGCCGCAAGGCATGCAGGGCATGGATGTTGGTCGACACCGAGGCATTGCGCTCGCCGGGGAAGGTGGCGAACAGCTCGCCGATTTCGAAATGGCGCAACGCATCGACCGCCGGGTCACGGCCAGCAAGGCGCAGGACGCACAACGCAACCGCGGTGTCGTCCGCATCCGCCGCGAAATGCAAGGCCGGGCCCAGACCGCGCCCGCTCAGACGCGCGTCAAGCTGCGCAACGATCACGCGCACCGCCTCGGCGAGCGCGGGATGCGCGAACAGCCCGGCCAGATGCAGGGTGTACAGCGACCAGCATGGCTCGAACACATTGATCGGCCAGACGTTGGGAACGACCCCTTCGATGCCGCTGCGCGTCGCCCGCGATGCCGTCTGCAAATACGCGTCGGCGCGCCCGATCTGCGGCGTGCTCCTCTGTGTCACGGCGTGCGCGCGCCACGCGGCGGTGGCCGCCGGACTGATGCCGATGCTGCCGTCCTCATCCGGGAATGCGGTGGTCGGCGACGTCCCCCAGGCTTCCCAGGAGTGCAGCAACGGATGGCCGCTCGGCAACGTCGTCACCGCCGCCAGCTTGACCAGGCGCGCTTGCCGCAACGGCAACAGCGCCGGGTGGCGCGGAAACGCCGTGCCGCCCAGCAAGGATACGGCCTCGCCGCAACACTGCGGCAGGATCAGCTCCGCGGCGATCGGCGCGTCTTCCGGGACGGCATGCGCGTAGGGATCGGGCTGGCGCTGGAGGAACCGGGTTGCAGCCTGGACTGCGTCGGCAGCGCCGGGAAGAGGATAGGCCCGCTGCAATGCCAGCAATGCCGCCCACGTAGGCGCATGGCGGAACAGCGGGAAGTCCACGCTTCCCCATCCGCCATCGGCCTGTTGCTGCGCCATGAGCCACGCGTATGCATCCTGCCGACCGGTGACGTTGCCATGGAACCGCAGAGCTCGCGCCGTGTCGTAGACGGACGGACCGACGCTGCCGCCATCGCTCATCTCGCTCAGCAGGCGACGCAATTCGGAGAGGATCTGTTCGGAGAGCGCGTTCACGCGGGATGCTCCTTCTGCAGACGGATGGGCAGACGTCGATCATGTCGCTGCAAGCCGTCGTATGGGCAGTGCCGGACGGCCGCCCTGCTCCGGCGCGCCGACCGCCCCGATGCTGGCGCGGGCCCGCCGCATCGGCTTGCGCACAGCGCGCAGCGGCAACCTCCGCGATCGGCGCCGGGCACTTCGCACATTAGTGCAGCATGGACGCACCGCGGCCGCCGACCGATCGCAGCGGCAAAGGAGCGTCTCCAAGCGGACGGGCACGCTCATGCGCATGGCGCGTGCTTGAACAGATACGCGTTGGCCCGCCGCAGGATGTGCGCCAACCGTTCTGCGCGCGGCCCCATCGGCGCGATGGCTTCCCCGGCATCGCGCAACAGATCCAGCGCGAACTGGCGCGCCGCCTGCAGCCCCATGATCGACGCGCAGGTCGGCTTCTGCGCCGCCGCGTCCTTGCCGGCGGTCTTGCCCAGCGTCGCGGTATCTGCTGTCACGTCGAGAATGTCGTCTATCACCTGCAACGCCAGGCCGAAACAGGCGCTGTAGCGATCGAGCGCACAGTACAGCGCAGCGTGCGCGGCATCATCCGCGATGGCGCATAGCGCGCCCATGCGAACGGATGCGCGCACTAGCGCTCCGCTCTTCATCCGGTACATCGCCACGATCCTGTCCAGCTCCACGTGCTTTCCAACCAGCGACAGATCGATGGCCTGCCCGCCTGCGGCACCCTCTGCGGACACCGCCAGCGCCAGCTCGCGCACGAGCGCTATACGGTAATCGCCTGGCGCATCCAGGCTCGCCAGGGTCAGAAAGGCGTGCGCCTGCAGCGCGTCGCCGACCAGGATCGCAATAGCTTCGCCGTACTTGACGTGCACGGTCGGAAGGCCGCGGCGAAGCACATCGTCGTCCATCGCAGGCAGATCGTCGTGGACCAGGGTACAAGCGTGCATCATCTCGATGGCAGCGCCGACGTCGTCGAGCATGTGCGCCGGCGTATCGGACAGTGCGCCGGCAGCCAAACAGAGCAAGGCACGGGTACGCTTCCCGCCATACAAGGTAGCGTAGCGCATCGCCGCCATCAGCTCGGTCTCACCGTCATGTTCGACGAAGAGAAGGCGCTCCAGCACCTTTTCGACCCGCTTTGCGCCCTCCTGCATCCAGATCTCGGGCAGCAGCCCGCCGGATGCGCCGCGCGCCTGTCCGCCCAATCCGCCGAGCGAAGAAGCACCAGTCCTGTCGTCCTGTGGCGTGGTATCGGCCTGCAAGTTGTTCATATGCTCGTACCTGACAGGAGGCCGCCACGGCGAGCGGCGGGGCGCCGCGGTGTTGTCGGCGTCGCACCGTGCGCGCGCCGAGTGCAGCATTGCCGCGCGTCGCCGGCGCCGCTGCCGCGCCACATGCGCATGCGATGCCAGCTCATGAGAATCCGATGCGGATAGTCATGGACGGATGCGCGGTCGGGTAATAGCGCCGGCCTTTTTCGGCGTCGCTCAGCAACCGCGGCCGCACCCCGGCCTCGTGCATGGTCAGCGCCAAGGCGATGCAGAACTGCACCAGTTCCAGCCATGCCAGGTGGTAGCCCATGCAGACGTGTGGACCGGTACCGAATTGAAGCATGTCCATCGACCCGATCGGCTCGGTGCGTTGCAGCCACCGCGCCAGCCGAAACTGATCAGGCGCCTCGTGCAGCAGCGCCGAGGTCGAGAAATGCAGCAGCGGGACGCACAGATCGGTGCCCGCAGGAATGCGCCGTTGGCCGAGTTGCAAGTCACGCACTGCGCGACGCACCAGGAGCGGCGTCGCCGGATGCACGCGCAGCGTCTCGCGGAACAGCGCCTCGGCAACCGGACACTGCGCCAGGTCCGCGTGCCGGGTCGGCACAGCGCCCACGCGTTGCGCCTCCTCGACCAGGGCGTCCCACAGCCCAGGCTGCCGAGCCAGCTCGATCACCATCCAGGCCATCGTCGAGGCGGTGGTGTCGTGCCCACCAAGCAGCAGCAAGCGGATATTGGCGACCAGGACGTCATCGGAAAGCGCATCGTCGCTGCGATCGAAGGCGCTCACCATGTCGTTGATCAAGCCGGTGCGCGAGGCATGTTCACGCGCGGCGCGGACGAACTCGCGCAACCGCGCATCGATCCAGTCGCGGGCGGCGCGACCGCGCCGCAATGGCAGTCCGGGCAGGTCGACCGGGGGCGCGACGATCAGCTGCAGCAGTTGCCGGTACTTGCGACGCCATCCCGGCAGGTCCTGCGCGGGGATTCCCATGAGACTGAAGATGAGCTTGAGCATCAGATCGCCGGTTTCGCGCAGGATGGTTACGTCGCCGTGGTCGCGCCACCTCTGCACGCGCGCCCGGATGACGGGCGCGAACAGCTCGCCGATGCCGGCCTGGGTCAACCCCTTGGGCAGAAGCGACACCTGGATCGCATCGCGCGCCTGCCGGTGCGCGATGCCGTCCTGGGCAACCAACGTTCCGCCAAACAATTCGGGCGCGATGTCTTCGATCAGCGCCGAGGACACGTCCTTGTGCCGGAGCAATGCGAGAGCGTCCGGATCCAGACTGGTCATCAGATGTCCGGCAGGGCCGAAATCCAGCCAGAAGTGGCTGCCCAGCGTCCGTTCCGCGCGCCGCAGCAGGCACGGCAGGTCGCAGACGACGGCGGGAAGATGTCCGACCAAGGGGAAAGCACCCGGCACGACCGGGATGTCGTGCCGCAGCCGATGCCGACGGTTCAGCGGGTTGAGCAGCATGTCCATCAGCAGCCCCGCGACGCGTCCGCTTCGGCGGTCTTGCCGGAAGGACGCGCGTCGCGGCTGTTGCCACCATCGGCGTACGTCGGCACATGCGCCATCATGCCGCCGTCGATGCACACGACCTGGCCAGTAATGAACGCAGCATCGTCGGAGAGCAGGAACGCCACCAGCGAGGCCACGTCTTCGGGGCGGCCGACGCGCGGCAGGAGCTGGTGCCGGCGCAGATGCCATTGCGTGCACTCGTCCAGCTTGGCGAGGAGACGATCGGTCATGATGAGACCCGGCGCAACCGCGTTGCAGCGGATCTGCGCATGACCGTACTGGGTGGCGAGCGAGGCGGACAGCATGTTCATCGCCGCCTTCGACGCGGCGTAGGACGTCTGCGCGGTGTCACCGCTGAGCCCCTGGCACGACGACATGTTGACGATCGCGCCACCACCGCGGGCGATCATCCGTGGGATGGCCTGCCGGCAGCAGAGCAACGTACCGCGCAGATTGGTCGCCATTGTCTGATCCCAGACCGCCAGGTCCAGGTCGAGGATCGCGCGATCGCGCGGAGTCAGATGCATGGCGCTCGCGTTGTTCACCAGCAGGTCGACCCCACCGAAGTGCCGCTCCGCCGTTTCGAATAGCGCAGCCACCGCCTGCGCATCGGCGATGTCTGTGGCCGAGGCCAGCGCGCGGTCCGCCTCGGATGCAATTTGCGCGGTGCTGGCGATAGCCGCCGAGCCATCAATGTCGGCGACCACCACCCTGCCTCCCTCGCGCGCGATAGCGAGGGCGCATGCCTTGCCGATGCCGGCGCCGGCACCGGTCACCACGGCCACCTTGCCTTCAAACCGTCCCATCGTGTCCTCCTGGATGGCGTTGGTCTCTTGCGGCATGCCGCTCGGCCTCAAGTGGAGAAGGCGGAGGGTCGGCGCTGCCGGGCTCGTCATCGCCAGCGTCGCTTTCGATGACCCGAATGGCGGCGACAGGGCACTGGCTCGCCGCCAGCTTCACGGCGGCGTGCAGCGCCTGCGGGACCGTCGCCACGCACACTTCGGCCACGCCGTCCGATTCGCGCTGGCGAAAGGTGCCCGGCAGCGTCAGCACGCACTGCCCGCTGGTTCCGCACAGATCCTGGTCGACCACGACGCGCATCTCAGCTCACCTGCGCATGCAGCCGCACCGGCAGCGCGCGGAACGTCCGAAGGAACGCGGAGGGCTCCCGGGTCGGCTGCCCGGCCAATGCCAGCGTGGGGAAACGGGCCTGGATCCGCGGCAGGCTCTCGGCCAGCTGTACCCGGGCCAGTTGCGCACCGAGGCAGAAGTGGATGCCGTGGCCGAAGCTCAGCATGATCTGCCCGTCGGTCGACATGCCTGGACTGGTGCCGTAGAACCGCGCCGGATCGAAGCGATCGGGATCGGCGAAGGCGTCCGGGTCACGATTGCCGGACGCGATCAGCACGCGCACGTCCGCGTTCTTCGGGATCACCACGCCGCCCAATTCGATGTCGCGCTGGGCGATACGCGGAATGGAGCTAAACATCGCGGGCGCGTCGCAGCGCAGGACTTCTTCGACGAACGCCTTCACCCCCACGGCGCCTCCCTGCAGCCAGTGCCTCTGTTGGGGATACGCCAGCATCGCCAGGACCGCATGGTCGATGGTGGCAGCAGTGGTGGCGAAGCCGCCCAGCAGCATACCCCACAACATGCTGATCAACTCCGCATCCGATAGCGTGTCGGCATCATCGTCGTGTGCGCCGACCAGCATCGACACGATGTCGAAGCGGGGATCGGTGCGCTTGCGCTGGATGAGACCGCCGAAATAGGCCTTCACTCTGGCACTGGCCGCGTCCGCCGCGGCGAGCTGGGGATCGCTGGCGTGAGGGCTGAGGCCTTCCAGAATGGCGCCGATGCCGGCGGCGAGCCCGAACATGTCGTCCTGGGGCATGCCAAACAGTTCGGCGAAGACCAGCATGGGCAAGGCCAGCGCGAATTCCCGATGCAGGTCCACGGCCTCCCCGCGCTCGAGCGCGGGAGCCATGCCGTCGAGGCGCGCGGCGACGATGCGCGCGATGCTCGGCCGCAGGTCGTCGATCTGGCGCATGGTGAAATCGCGCGAGATCAGCCGGCGCAGACGCGTGTGCGCCGGTGGGTTCTTCATCGCTAGCGTGGACGCCAGTAGATTGAGCGACAGGCTGGCGGCTGCACGCGGAAAATAGCGCGCCAGTTCGCCCGGCGCTGGTCCCCGAAACGCATCGCCCGTGGCCTTGAGCGCCCAGAGGATGTCGGCGTGGCGGCTCAACAGAAAGAGGCCCGACGCTGAGCGATGCACCGGATCGTGCTCGCGCAACCACCGCATGAACGGATACGGGTCGTGAAGGCACGCTGGCGACGCCAGTTCGGCGAAGGCGTCCCGACATACTGCCGTGGCTGCTTGCACGTCCATTTTGGTTACCTATTGGCTGGCTGATCAGACGGGAGCGCGCGCCGATAAATTGCAGAGAAGATCGCGATAGCCGGCGGCGTCCCGCGAATCACCAGAGCACCGGAAACGCCTCGAACCCACCAGTGATGATGTCCTTGCGCAACTTCAGTTCTTCGGGCGCCACGGCCAGGCGCAACGCAGGAAACCGCTGGAAGATCAAACCGAACACCACCTTGAGTTCGAGTCTCGCCAGCGCTGCGCCGATGCAGTGGTGCGGTCCGTAAGAAAACGCCAGGTGAGGATTTTCGTCACGTCCGATGTCGAAGGTTTCCGGGGCGTCGAAATGGCGCGCGTCAAACGACGTCGCCGGCAGCCCGACCAGCACCTTGCTCTCCGCGGGAATATCTATGCCCGCGATGGTCACATCGGTTTTCGGATAGCGCATGATTCCGTCCCAGCCGGCGCCCGGCGGGTACATGCGCAGGATTTCCTCCACCGCCTTGTCCACCAGGGATGGATCGCCGACCAGGCGTTTGCGCTGTTGCGGATGGCGGAACATGGCCAGCAGGCCGAATTCGATCTGCGCGACGGTGCTCTCGTGCCCCGCCACCAGCATACCCGCCGCAAGGCCGACCGCCTCTTCCTCGGTCGCCTTGCCCTGGTCGACCGCCGCGAGCAGATCCGTCAGCAGGTTGTCGCCGGGAGCCTGGCGCTTGTCGTGCATCTTGCCGCGCATGTAGACGCGCAGTTCTTCCCAGGCCTCGCGCGACGCGCTGCGCGGTCCGCTTTCATGCTGGTGCGTCATCACTTCGCCGGACAGCCGGGCGAAAAAGGCGCGATCCTCGGAGAGCACGCCCATCAGCGCGCTGATGACCATGGCCGGAAGCGGAAAGGAGAGGTGGCGCCTCAGGTCGGCGGGCTGAGGCTGGGCCGCAAGTTTCTCAAACAACTGCGCGGCGATCGCTTCCACCTGCTGCGCGAGCAGCTTGGCCCGGCGGTTGCTGAAGGCAGGCGCCACGATCGTGCGTAACCGGGCATGCTCGCCTCCCTCGTGCGAGACCAGCCACCCCTGCGAACCGAGAATCACCGAATCCGGGGTGAATGCCGCCGGCGGCATTCCCGCGGGCCGGAACGCCGCGTCCGACAGCGCCGCCTTTGCCTCGTCGTAACCTGTCACCCACCAGCCTTCGTGTCCGGACGGGAAGCGCACGCGGTGGATCGGACCGTTGGCGCGTAGCGCCAACATCTCCGGCGAAGGCTCGATGTGATCGACTCGCCACATCGGCAGCGTCGGCAAGGATTGTTCGGACATGGTGGCAAATCACTCTCTAAGCGATGAAAGGGCGGAAGGTGACCGATAGGAGCCGCAGGCAGCGAATGCATTAGACGGCAGGTAGACGACAGCCTCCGCGGCGTTGGTCCGTACCCGATCTCCCATCCGCACGCGTGGCGCGAAGAAGGCTCATCGCAATTCCAGGCACCCAGCGCACGCTCAGGCGGAAAAGCGGCCCTAGCCGAACGGCAGGTGCGGGCTGTGCCGCCGCATGACATCGAACCTGCCGGCATCGCCAAAGATCGACTGACCGTAGGGATTGGGGAAGGAGGCGCGAAGCACCCGCCACCAACTTGCCCGCCAATATAGCCTCCGGACCAATCGCACTTTTCCGGTGGCAGTTTCGCTGGCTCCCAAAAGAAGAACTCTAGATCGCATCCAATCCTTCCCTGCATTTTCTCGGTCCACTACCGAGCGCCAAGTCATGCCACAGCAAGCCGTCGGAACGGACCAAACGCGAACAGCGACGCGCGCCGTGTCCGTCCCGAAGATCATCGCACCGGGATTGGTGATGATGCCGTGAACAGAGCAAATCGCGTGCCGAGGTGAGTTCGCAGTCCCAGCAGGCACTTCGTAGCGCGCGTATGTCAGGTTTCTGGCATTGGGTCTCAATGCCGACAACGGCGCAGCAGGTGCCCGACAAAAGCCTGCTCTCGCGCTGAATGTGCGGCGCGGCCTTGCGCGGATTTCAAGCAACCGGATTGGCAGTGGAATGTGGTTCGCAGGAAACCACTCCGATGTCGGCGGTAGTTATCCCGAAAATGAAACCGCCTCTCCGACATCTCGCTGGGTTGGATGGCGCATGCGGCTCAGACCTTTCCCGACCGCAAAGGGCCCGACGGATTCGGTATCAAGGTACACGATAGATTCCTGAAGCTGAATGCGGATCGCTTGGTCTCTGGCACGACGAGCGCGAACTCGATCACTTGCGGCTGCAAGTCAGGGGCCGCTTCCTCCCAACACATGAGAGCGCGGTGCGGCTCTGGCTGCACGCGCAAAGACCTAAGCGAACGTGATGCTGGCCATCCTGCAAGAACCGCTCGGCATCTTTCACAGGGATCTCAGAATTGGGGAAACCTTGTCCTCTGCTTACTGGGAATCCAGCCTTGTGTGAGGAGCTGGAACAGATGGCGGACCACAGGATTCGTCGCATTCGAGGTCTACTTCTATGCTGATGACCACTGAACGAAGGCCGACAATACGGACGCTCTGGGGACGGGCAATCCACGTGCTCCATAGACTCGATTTGAGACACCTGTCCAGAATGCCCCCAACGAGGAGGACCGGCACCAAGCATCCACGCCAATTCGTCTCCGACTCAGCGGCCTTACCGTTTTCCCACCCGCTTGCGCGCGTTGCCGACCTTTTTGACGACCTTCTTCACCGCCGGTGCCGACTTCCGGTCTTCGCCTCGTACTGTACTTCGTAGTCCTGCCCGCCTGCCACCCGCGCCCGGTCCTGCTTTCGTCCGCGCGCCGTCTTGCTCTTCTTCGCTGCCGCCATCGGTGCCTCCTGTTGTGACATTGAAGCAACGCGACAGGGATTCGCAGGTTCCGGAACGATTCGAACTGTGCGTGGAATTCTTCCAGTGGCATTTCAGCGTAACAAACCGATGGCGGCCGACGGCACGACCGACTTCTCGATCCTGCAGAACGAGCTCAAGGGCAAATCGAAGAGCATCATCCTCGTAGCGTTCGATAACGTCAGGCTCAAGGAGACCCGGCCACTCGGCTGGTGCGCGCGTGCGCAACGGCTACGGTTTCAACAAATGACCACAGACCGCACAAGAAAAGACTCGGCCAAAATGCAAGAATGCGCTCCGACTCAAAAGATGAAGCAGCGAAATCAACGAAGCTACTCGTTACCCCGTTTCTCATGACGGTGTGCTGCGGGAATTGCCGAGCCTGTCATCTGCGAGAGCATAACGCCTGCTCAGATCTCTACGCTCCCGAGAATCTATCGATTTTTCTTTCGATCATATCCAATTCTGCGATCGATGTCTAAGAAACCTACCCTTCTTGAACCGCTTGCAGCATCCTGGCGTTATGAAGCGTGCGAAAGCAAAGGAACATGCGCCACCGTGGGTAAACTCACCTGGAATAGATCGTGCCTTAGTCAAATTCGTTGAAGCTCTTGCAATCGCCGATGCGAGGCGCGATCATCTCTTCGAGAATGAGCGGCTGATAAAAACTCATATTGACGCCGCCAGCGAGAAACGCATCAGCGGTGGTGTTCAAGATGAAGTCCGCAGCAGTTTATGCTCGGTTCTCGACCGAGCTTCAAAACGAAAAATCGACTGAAGATCAGATTGCTCTATGTAGGGCCTATGCGGCCCGTAATCAGCTCGACGTCGTTGCGATCTTCGAGGACAAAGCTCGTTCTGGAGCCTCTGTATTCGGTCGCGATGGCTTGATGCAGCTTATGGATGCGGCTCGCCAACAACGTTTCACCGTCGTCATTGTGGAGGCGTTGGATCGGCTTTCTCGTGATATGGAAGACTTGGCCGGCATTCACAAAAGGCTATCTTTCCAGGGCATCCAAATCCAAGCCGTTCATGATGGCACCGCGGATTCGATCTTGATTGGAATTCGCGGCCTCGTTGGACAGATGCAGCGCGAAGACGGAGCGAAGAAGGTCCGTCGCGGTATGGCCGGTGTGATACGCGACGGTCGACACGCCGGCGGACGCGCCTACGGATATCGAGCTATTCCCGGCAAAGCCGGCGAACTCGAAATCGTCGAAGACGAAGCTGCGATCGTCCGACGAATTTTCACGGCCTATGCCGGGGGACGAACGCCGCGGGACATCGCACACGATCTCAACCGAGAAAACGTTCGTCCGCCGCGAGGCCGGCTATGGAACGCGTCGACGATCAATGGGAACGCCGAACGTGGTGCTGGGCTCATCTTGAACGAACTCTATGTCGGGCGGATCGTTTGGAACAAAGTCCGGATGGTCAAGGATCCTGACACCGGCAAGCGGCTGTCTCGCCCGAACCCTCGCGATGAGTGGCAGAGCATCGAGGCGCCTCAGCTTCGGATCGTCGAACAGTCCGTTTGGGAGCAGGCTCACGCTCTGAAAACCGAGAAGAGCCACTTGGCCAGCCACGTGAAGCGGCGGCCACCGCACCTCCTTTCCGGTCTCCTTCGCTGCGGTTGTTGCGGATCGGGGATGTCGGTCCATGACCGTGACAAGACTGGAAAGACCAGGATTCGCTGCTCGGCGGTTCGCGAGAGCGGGAGTTGTTCGAATCGAAAGATCATCTACCTGCGCGACATCGAAAGACTTGTGCTCAGCGGCATGGCGGAAGAACTGAAAGAGCCGCAGCTGATCGAGACTTATGTCCGCAACTACAACAGTGAACGGGAGCGGCTTGCGGGGCACGCGGTCGCAGTGCGCGCGCGACTAGAAGCAAAACGTGATCGGATCGAAGGGGAGCGCCAGCGCAACATTGATCTCGTGATCAATTACGTAATTTCCGAGAAGGACGCCAAGCAACGGATCGCGCGCCGGCTTAGAGGCGGTACGAGAGTAGGTTCAAATCCTGGAGACGTGCCGATATCGACACTCAGATCGGGTTGCGATCTAACCGACGGTTCCTCCCTTTCGCGTCCGACGATGGTGGAGCGGCGCCTTAACAAGAATGCCGAGCTAAAGGGGCAGCTAACGGCCGGCCACCGCAAGAACCGACGCTTCGAAACGGCATCCTCGTGGCGGCGATGACGTTGCCCTTTGATGGTGACCGGGTTGGCGAGTGTTCAAGTTCGTCACCGAGGGACTGCTCTTCCACCATTGGGGGGTGCTCGATCGGCAAAAGCATGGGGTATGGGCCGGCTTTCTCAACCGGGCCGGCAAGGAGGTCCACCGAAGGCTGCTCGCCGGCAATGCCATCGCCGCCGGCGCCCTCGCCTATGAGGCCGCGCAAAGCATGGACTTGCCGGAGATGTCGATCTGGGTGTTTCAGCTCTTCGGGGGCATTCGCGTCAGTTGGGATGCCGATGAGCCGGACGCCATGACGCGGGTGGTCGGCGGCGTGACAGCCTCGCACAGCGTGCTCCAGCTGCTCGATGGCGGCCAAGTCTCCGCTTCGCCCGCGGTGGCCTAGCCACTTCGCGCGAAAGATCGTCGGGCGATCGCGAATGCGCGCGGCGCCTAAAGGTCGAGGCCTTGCGAGGTCGGCACCGTATGCCCATATCGGCTAAGCCCCGCTCGTCGGGGTCATTATTTTTTCGAATCATTATTTTGATCATTTTCTCACGATCATCATTGGAGAAGCGACCGCATGACCACCTACACCTACGTCGATAATTCAAACCTCTACATCGAAGGCTCCCGGGTTTCGGCCGTGAGAAAGGGCAGGGCCAAGAACATCGCAGAAGCCATGAGAAACGGCATTGTCGACCACGGTTGGGTGCTGGATTACGGAAAACTGTACAAATACGTCAGCGGTGAGGACACCGTGGCTAAGCTGTGGGGATCGCCGCCTCCAGGCGACTCATTCTGGAAGATGGTCGACAAGGCAGGCTTCAAGACCCACGTCTACAACAAGAACGCCGGCAACAAGGAGAAGAAGGTCGACGTGGCGATCGCGACGGCCATGATGGACAACGCGTTCAACGTCATCGACAAGGACAACGACGATATCCTGCTGGTTGCCGGGGACTCGGACTATGTGCCGGTTGTCGCAAAACTGATCGAGCGTGGCTTTAAGGTCGAGGTCGCGTTTTGGGGCCAGGCCGCAAAGGAGCTCCGTGACACTGCAGCGAACTTTTTTGAGCTGGACGACAAGCTCGATGAATTCACCCGGGCCGCACCACGAGCGGCTGCGTAGCACCCGCCTGATCAGCCAGCGTTTGCCTGCGCCCCTAAAAGCTCAGGCATAGCGGCGACGGTTTGCCAAACGCTGGTAAGCGCCGGAGACGTTGAGCCGCATCCGGACCAGCGGTTCGCTTGCGCTTTACATGTCTGAGGCCTTGGCGATCGTCAGCCCAGCGCCGCGATATGCATCGCGGCTTCATCCGAGACGAGAAGCGCGGGCCCGAGCCAGTTGGCTTCCTCTTCCATCGCCTTGTCGTATTTGCGCGTGCCCGACGGGTCGAGAATCCTCATTGGCGGGTGCAACAGCAGGCCGTGCGCCAGCTCGTAGCTGATGTCGGCGGCCTGAATGGGCGATCCGTTGCTGAAGGCGCTGACGACGGCCGATGCACTGGCATCGCTGGATTTGGGGTGCGTGGCGGCGCACGGCATTTTACGACGCAGAATGCGGGTCATCACGTCATTGAAAATACACGCGCTGCCACAGCATTTCTATTGGAGTTGATCGCGAGGTTATCCGACTAATTTCAACGCGATGTCGATGGACTGGATCGATCGGCTAAGCCCGCGCGGAGAACAACTGACGTTGTGTTTGGCTCGGGCTTATATTCCTTGTCTGATCGACGACCCCAAAATCCGTTGAAGTGAGCAATCTACCCTACGTATGGCAGTAGATGGTGTTACTCAATCTGCAACCGTGCGCTCTATTATGAAGAACCATTGGTTCGCGCTGCCGCAATCTTCGCGACTACGTAAATCGCAAAGGCCGATAAGCCGAAGCCCGCTAGTAGCACCATAGCAACCAGCGTTGATAGCGGGATGTTGCCAACGGCTTTCACCAATTCAATCAGACCAGTCATTAGATAATCTCCGCGAAATATGATGATCCAAGGTTGAGGTAAGTCGGCCCAAAATGAACAATCTGGCGATCAGATTCCTCTGAATCATCCGGACAATCGGCTGACGATCGAATAACGTCATCGCTCTTGTTGCGCACAGGTTTTCGCTCGCAACAGACACTGTGATCGTAACAACCTAATATCACGCTCAGGCATCGCGACGTGGAGTCAATGCGGCAATGAAAAAAATGAGCGCCAAAGATGCAGCCACGGCCCGCAAAAGGTTCAAAGAAAGCGGCGAGGCTTATCGCCAGACGAAGCTCGACCTCGTAAGAGCCGCCCACGAATCTGAGAGCAGCAATCGATTTCCCGAGTATCTATGCCCGGATATGAATGACGACGCGTGGTTTCATCGGAAGTCCGCAGCTTCGGAGCTTATCGAGAAACGAGGGGAGTTTTCGAGTCACGTATCAATGCTTGCGCTTGTGGATTCAGATTGGGAAACCAAGGAAGCGGTCGCCTCTTGGCTTCGTCGAGAGTTGAAGGTTTTGCGCGTAGCCGAAGGAAAATCAGGAGGCGCCCCTGTGCGACGCAATGTGGCTTTGTCCAGAACGGTAATCTCAGACGTGGCGGTAGAGCTACTGGAGTGCATCGGTGGCGAGGCGCTGGTCTGTCTGTTTCAAGAATTGCTCGACATTGATCGTCACCGAAGGTCTCGTGCCGAGAGTTTCGTCCAGCTAGATCGAGCGGCGGAGATGGAAGCTCAACTGAACCTACAGGGGCGGCACACGCGGGTTCGTGAACTTGCGGGCCATATGTCCGTCTCGCCTAGCTCAGTCACACGCTGGCGGAAAAATTCCGCTTATCGAGGAAGGGTCGACTTTCACAAGCGGGTTTGGGGAAACTTCATGCGGGACGAATACTTCGATCAGATCAAAAGCAAGGTGCCCACACTCAGCGAACCGGAGTGCTTCCGCCGAGCTTTTGCTCTCTATGCCTCGAGCATCCCTGCACGGCGAGGGAGGAGCACTCAGGCTAACACGCGTGGTCCTATTGCAGCCCCGCATGCCGCAAAACCGCGTAGAAATTCCAGTTCAAAATGAATGTGAAAACGGCGGGACAGCCGATTCAGATGGGCACTGCTGCGCCTACCCTTTTTGGCATATTGAATACACTTCGAAGCAAAACTCTCTGCCTTGCTAAGCGGAATATCCGGATACATTCTGGGCAGAGCACTCTCGGCCCGCGAACTCCCCACCCAATAGGCGAGCACATTGTGTGTCCTGGTAATCAAAGGCCAGGGAGCGTGCGTCCAACACCGGACATGCCACACCTCAAAATGAGGTATCGGCAACTTCCGCGACCGCAGACGCGCAGGGCACGGCGGTGGCGCGCCATTCAGAATAAAATCACGAACTCATATGTCATTGAAATAACTACATAATTTTTGAAATTTCGGTCTTCGAGGAAAGCGCTTATGCCTATTCATTACAAGCGGCCATTCAACGCCTGACTTCGTACTTCCGATATGTGCGCCAAGAGCTGACATTGGCAGAAGGTCAGGAAGCGGAGGTTCGGTAAGTCTCTTAGACCGTTCGATGCCCACAACTTTGGCGTGATTCCCGGGTCGCCATTCAATTGGCGAACGCCGGTGATGATGCTAGATTTCGGTCAAACTTCGGCTCTAGGTCTCGGATCTCGGCGACAGAATCTTGGAATTTGACGCTCTGGCGACCGCGCTGGCGGTAATAAAGAAGGACTGGACGGTCCTATCGTCGCGTATCCATACGGCAGAGCACGATATCGTCACCAACCACAAACATCTCAACTTGCGTCTGCACTATCCTGCACTCCGGGATGCCCAGGCTACGGTCGAAGAACTCGTTAGAGCAATCGCTCTGTATCTGACGCACTTCAGCCTTCCACGAAAGCAGGTGGAGGCCGTTTACGCGGCGCAGGAGACGATGAAGACAGCGTTCGAACGGCATCAGGCGATCTCACGCTTGGAGCAAGAGGCGCGCTCGCTGTTCATCAGGGCGAGAAAATCATCGCAGCGCAGTGGGGAGGCTGGCGAGCTGCTACTCTATCTACTTACAGAGTGGTTGCTGGACGCACCGCAAATCATCGCGAAGATGTCGCTCAAAACCAGCGCTCAAATGCCCGTCCATGGCTCCGACGGCATACATGTCCGTTTCGACGCAAAAACTAACCGCCTCATTCTCTTCTCTGGAGAAGCCAAGTTCCACAGCGATATTGCCAAAGCAATCGCGTCTGCGCTTTCGTCTATCGAAACCAGCTTGAGCCGCGAGAAGATGCAGCACGAGATCGAACTCGTCCAACGGCACATTGATTTTTCTGGCCTCGATGAGACGGCGCGGACGTCGCTGCTTCGCTACCTTGATCCCTTCGACGAGGCTTACAATGATCGGCTCGAGGTGGTGACGTGTCTGGTCGGCTTCGATTTCACCGGTTACGCCGAGCTGGCGGCAGACGGTCTGGAAGACCCCGATACAAACTTCAGAACCTTGGCAACCGGCAAGCTTCGTGACGTGGGACCGGTCTTTGCGAAGGCTTTAACGGACGCTGGCCTCGCCAATCAGAGAGTAGAGCTCTTCCTATTTCCTGTATTCGACTTGCCGGCTCTTCTTTCACCTGACCTATGCCACGATCGAAAGCCCTGCTTCAATTATCGAGCACTTGCGGCAGGCAGCAAAGGATGATGCACCCGCGGGCTTTGGCTATGTCGATTGCAAGAACATACAACAGACAGATTCGAAGCCGACTGGTTTGATCGCCCGCTATCGGGGTGAATTCGGCAACGTCAAGGTCGTGTTTCTGGTCCTCGACTTCGGCCAGCACATTCAAAAAACCGCTGCCAAACTCGCGAGCTCAACCAATCCGCGCAATAGGAATGCTGGATCCAGAGACTAACCAATAGACTTCAAGGTTGGTGACATGACTGCACGTCTCGGCAAGAGGACCACCCGCGATATCGAGCGTCGTTATTTCGAAGAATTCAGCAAAGCATACAGCTTGCCGACGGGCACAATCGAATATGCCGATAAGCCGGATGTCGTGATCAGGGGCGACCGCACGACCGGCATCGAGCTGACACGTTTCTACTTGCAGGAGGGAGGCTCGCTCGCAAGTGAGCAAAGGCAAAGGCCGCTCCGTGAAGGTGTCGTATCGGATGCCCACAAGCTGCACTTGAATGCGGGCGGTAGGAAGTTCGAGGTTACCATTGGCTTTGATCCGGATCGGCCCATCACGCCCCCAAGAAGAAAGGCCCTGCCCAAGGAGCTGAGCGCTTTTGCGGCAGCGATCAGCACTCATCCGAGCGGGCCGGTCGACCCGGAGCTGTTTCAATCGATGCCGGAAATCTCGACGCTTTATCTGAACAGCAAGGAGTACGACGACGCCAAGTGGCGCCTGGCCCAGGTGTACGCGGTCGACCTGATGTCGCAGACGGAACTGGAAAGGATCATCAGGGAGAAAGAGTCCAAGGCCGCGGATTATTCTGCCTGCGATGCCTATTGGCTTTTGATAATCGTCGATTGGATGGACAATGCCCAGGAGCAAGAAATCAGCGTTGGGCATCTCAAGATTGCTTCGCACGTTTTTCAAAGGATCATCGTCTACAAGCCAGGCTTCGAGGACATCTTGGTGGTGTGGCCGTGACATTCGATGGCTTAGCCTCAAGATTTGCCGGCAAGCGCCGCCGGATTAGAAAGGTCATCGACTCAAATCAGCTACAAGAGGAGAGCCTGAGATCGTATCTTTCGGCATCGATCGACAACTACGCGGTCCTAACGGACTATCTGGCGATGGAGACCTACAAGGGAGACACCCTCACCTGGATTCTATGGAACGATGGAGATCCTCGCCCAATACCCGAAGCAGGTGCTGATACTTAAGAGCACACGGGATATATGCCATCTGCCAGGACCGGCGGCGGTTTCGCAAGCGCCTTTAATCGACGAGATTCAAACCGGTGGCTTTTCGGAATATTGCCAGGCCTTGCTTGCCGCAAAACGTGGTGACGTCTCGCTTCAACGGCAGCTTTTGGACCATGGACGTGAAGCAACCGGTCATATTGCACGGATGCTCCAGGATATGCCTACACTCGCTTTCGGAATCGATCTCGTCGAGAAAACCTATTCGCAGACGGAGTTGAAGACGTTGCGTCGGCGCGAAGAAGACACGCCGCAAATGCGCGAGAAGCTCGTTCGAAATGTCATGTTACTTACGGACGAACTTTTCAAGAGTCATGGCGGCTTGATAAAGCCACCGAGACTACCGGAGGTGAGAAGCACCTTCATTTTTCGCTACGCGCTTTGCGGTTATCTGTCGATCCTCATGCGGATCGCTGAAGGTGGCGCGAAGCAGACGAAACCGGATAGGCTACGTAACGACCTGATCGACGTAAATCTTGCGGCGTTCGCCACCTATTTCGATGGCCTGGTGACCGCCGACAAACGGGCGGGCAGGATATACGAGGACGCAAACGTTTCGCTGCGCGAGGACTTTGCAATGCCGCCATGGTGGTTGCGCCCCCTGCTTTGGCTTGGGGCGCGCGCTAGCGGTACCGAGCCGGGACCCGTCAATATTTAGTTTTGCGGGCAGCGGCGTATCCAATGCGCGTTACGGTGGGCGAGGACGCATTTTGAAGACCAACACCTGTAGCCCGTGAACGACGACCAGGACAAGAGGAACGACCGCGGCCCAAGGCTTGACCGCGGCCGGTTGAGGACCACCGAGGATGTACTCCCGCAAATCAAAGGGTCGCGGAAACGGATACGTCATCCAGAATGCAACGGCCTGTGCCAGCAGGGCAAACAAAATCAGAACAATGAAGCTAAGAGAGCTTCGCGAAAAGCTCCTTATCGGTCGGGATAGGATCCAGACCGCGAGATAGCCGGTGCTGAGACCGCGGAGCCTCGCAGGCGATGGCAATGCCGGCATCCGCTCGAAGTTCGATGAGTGAAAATATGTAACCGGCGTAGCGCATCGTCGCGACATAGCTGACTGGCGCAGGCAACAGAACGAACGCAAGAGCGACGAGATCGGTCAAGGGGCCGCCGAGGCCGTTCTTGGTCTCCGGAATCAGAACCATGGACCGCACATCGTGCACACTGTCCACAAGCCAAAGCACGCTTAGAACCAGCGCGAGAGGAAGAAATGCGATCCGCGCGATGAACAGATATCTCCTTAAAGTGCGGTTGATTCGGGCAATGCGGGTAACGTCGCCGTAGGCGATGTGAGTGAGCTCGTGAGCCAGAATGAGTGGCGTCAGCGGATCCTCAACTCCCTTGTCGAGCAGAGGTTCGCTCACGCAAATGCTCGCTTCGGTGCCGTCGGCGACAGCGAAAGCATCCAATACCGTCGTTGATCGAAAATAGCTGACAGACGGGACCGGTCCATTCCTATTGAACCGGGGCCACATCTCTGCGAGGACGCTCTCAAAAGAGGCCCTCACATCATCCTCTCTGATCGGCCTGGGTTTCGGAGTTTCGAACGCATTCGAATTTTCGGCCGAGGGCAGATGGAGCCATGTCAACGTGAAAGGCAGCGATTTTGCGCGTCGCAGCCACCAGAAAAATGCTAGGAGCAATATCAGGTAGAGACCGCAGGTTGCTCCAACAACGGCGAGGCTGACATTTGTCTGGAAAACGTAAACGGCAATGGTTTGCGCCACGAGCCCGAAGGAATAAACGGTAAGGGCTACAGTCGGGACAAAGAGGCTCAGGAGCGGGATAAGCACGAAAGTGAAAAAGAATTCGTGATACCCAATCTCCTTTGTGAGCGCGTCCAGAATGCGATCGTCGCTACTTCTTTCCAAGCTTGTCGACAGCTTCGAGGAGCTTCCTCAGTTTTGCCTGGCTGATTTTGCGCTTGTGCGCTTCGACCTCAAGACACTTCTTGATTTCGGAGATCGTTTTGTCTCGCTCCGAGCCTTCAAGGTCCTGTTTGAAAAGCTTGTCCAACAACGCCGCAGTCAAATTCGAGGCCTTTTCGGCCCCCTTTGCGACCAGTTTTTCCAGATAGACTTTCCAAAAAGCCTGAAGGGCCGAATATACGGCCAGGAGAATCGCCGAGTCCTCGAGGCCCGCGCCAAAACGACCCGGCCCCGACGGTTTGGTTTCGTTCAGCAGATCAGCGACGGGCTCGCCAGCCCGAAGATCGGCCAAAAGACGTGTCGCGCGTCGTTGTTCGGAGGCTTCGCCGGAGAGCTGAAGGATTGTTGCCGACGTAAGTAGCGCCTGCTCATTGATAATCTGCTCGCTCATGCTTCCCTCAAAGGCTGATGTCCCGCGACAGGATCGGCTTAGCTGGCTCGAAAGGTTAGCACCGTGTCTCCTCCAAGTCTTCTCGGAGGAACACTTGGACGATCTATCATCAGAATTTGACGGAGGGTGTGACTTACTGCTCAACCCAAACGACTGGATCAGGCGAGTTGGCTGTCCGGTTGTTGCGTGCGTCTCTCAGCGGGGAAATCCGATCCCGCATGATCTCCAGCATCTCAATTTTCTCGGCGAACGAAAGTGCAATAATGTTTCGCCGTCCTTCAGCTTTGCGCTGGAGGATATCCGAGATATCGGGATAGATAGACTGGTTCTGCTTCACGGTTTAGACCCATCGATGCATGGGTTGGCGATCTCAAATCTATCGCAGAAAGATTGCCATTTTGCCGCGAGGTTGTGCCTCTCCAAGACGCCGCGCAAGTATACGGGATCGAAATTACCCGCTTCGATGAATTGGACAATTCGAGCGTAATCTTTGGGGCGCCCGACGTCTAGGGCGGTCGCCATGAGATGTTCAGCTCGCAAGATGCGACACTGAATCGTGGTTTCCGAATTGACCCGCAATTCGGTCGTGATCGCCTCCTTCAGCCCCTCCTCATCGAGAGGTTTGGCTACCGGCAGAAACTGAACGGGCCATCCAGAAACGACGACGCCCTCTTTTCTGAATTCGGTAAAGCCCTTTCCTGCCAGATATTTAAGGATAGGTCCGAGAGTTACCAGACCCGTGGCCTTGGCTTGGACCTGATCTTCAAATGAGACGAGAATGTCCAGATCTTCGGTGAATGACACCTCGATGTAATTGAAGGCGGCAACCGCACCGCCGATCGCATAGCGACCGACGACGCCATCCGCTTCCATTTGGTTAATGACCGCGATCGTCTCTTTCATTCCCATCTCAAGCACCTTTCAGGAGGCACATTGGAAGTCTGGCAGGCAAAAGTCCATACGGTAATATTTTACCTTAAACCCACTAGCCTCACTCTCGAAGACATGAGGCGGGCGCAGGGGCTTGTCGAGACTTCCTTGCTGGACGGCCGAGCGATCCCTGCGCACGGCAGATTTCGACCTAGGCCGAAAGCGTGGGCACCGGCTCGTCAAATGGGAGGCGCAACTGGTCCCGGTAAGGAAATAGCGGAATCAGACACAGACGAAAGACCAACCAACAAGCGTAAATCGCGTCAGGCCCATAGGGATCTCCGTCATGCAACAAGCCGTGAGCCAAGGCATGACGGATGTGCGGGCCGGGCCTTTTAAGAAACACGCTCTCGATGTCAGTCGTGATAGCGGGGCCAAGTATCGCGTCGAGTTCGCTTCTCATTTGCTCGAAGAGGGATGAGATCGTCCGGTCCTGTTGCGTTTGCGTGGCGTCGTCGAAGATCGTGACATCGTGACCATCGGCCTTCAGCAGATGGCGTAGCGAGCTTTCAACCAATGGCGTGAGGACATAGAGGCTGCTCACGAAGTCTCCCTGAAAGAAGCGCAGGAAGCCGCGACTGAATGTCCTTACCAATTCGTTCGGTACGAACGGAGTATGCACTAGAAGCTCGGCAAATATATCGTCAGACAGGAAATGCTCACGGGCGATCGACTGGCGCGCAACCTCAATCTGCCCCGAGACGGTTACTTGGCGGCGAAAACTCTCGTCCCGTGTGATATGGTCCTGAATCGCAGCCTCATCGGCGTCGCCAAACCCCGCCCCTTCCGTGCGGTGTACGACTTTGCCTTCGCGATCGTGGTGCGATGCGCCAAAGAGCGATGAAAGCGGATGCTCCCTGATGGATTGCGATGCGCTCGCCGCGAGTTGCGCAGGGTCCGGCGACTGGTCGAGCGCCGCAAATACAAAGAGCTTGTCGCGAAGGGTCGGACGGACCATGGCTCGTTCGACGTCTTTTGCGATCCCCTCGATATCCAAAGGATGCGAGAACGGCGACATCTCTTCCGCGATTCCCGCCTGAACATCGATCAGGCGGTGACGCAATTCCCTTCGCCGATCCTTTTTACCGGGAACACCGTGGAGTTCGGCAATCGCGTCAGATAGCAGGGACGACGCGATCATTGCCATGGGCTGGCGTTCAGCCATCAGAACGAACTGCTCGGCGGCCGCGCTTTGAGCCCGATGTTTGTCGTCATCACGCTTTGCAAGATGATATGTTCGCACGGCTAATCGCCACAGATCGACAATGTGATGCCCGTCGGCATCTGGTGGCAGACCCGATATTATGGTCTCGACATCCGTCCCGATTGCCGCGGGGTCCGAAATCCTGAAATCGAGATCAAGCTCGCTGAACCAAAAAGCAGGAAGTGCAAGCGATTCCTGAATTGACCTGGCGCGCAGGTGAGCCACCATCTCGCGGGCGGCGACGGCCTCTGTCTTGTCCCATCCGACGGCCCTGCTGACATGAAGAGCGCGTCGCAGCAGATCGCGCGCGTCGTGTTTCAAGGCGCCCCGCCCTTCGTCGAACGGGAATATCAATGAGCCGTCATCCACGCGCCTGACAACGTCTGTGTAGGCCGCGACGGCGGCTGACCCCAGCTTTCCTTTCTTGCGATCGAGAACCCAGCAAAGGTCTGCAAGCCTCGCCTTCAGAGCCGGGTGTTTCGCTGCTTGAGCGGCAGTCGCTAGCACCTCTTCGGGTTGACCGCGAAAGTCGGATGGCGCTGGTGACCTGCGGCCATCTGGCAATACGAGCATCGGCCCGAATGGCTCGTTCTTCTCTTCGGGCCGGAGCATCATTCCTGCAGCCGCCGCAAGCATGCCGAATACGGCCGCGGCCGACGTGTCGTCATCGCCGGCGGCGGCGCGAAACAAGTCGCCCAGTTGACGGCTAAACAACACTATTCTTAAGAACGAAGCCGTTCCACGACCATTTTCTGCTGAGCATATCATGCTGTCGCATTTCATCGTGCTCCAAGCCGCGCGGACAAGTTACGAGGCTGACGCGATGGCAGAGTCAACGGACAAGCTGTTTAAGACCATTTATCGTGGACAGTTTGACGACCCCGATCAATATGAGATCGGTTTCGAGGATCCGGTGCTGATGTCGCTTCAGGTCGCATCTCGGATGGTGCCGGCTGTCTACGATCTGAAGATCAAGCTTTTGCGGAACAACTCTGGACTCGGACTTATCACGTCCGATAATCCAATTGTTCGGCATAACCAGCATTTCGAAGGCAATGAACACGCCGGCCACACCGGGTTAGGACAGGCGGGTCTGCAGATTTTTCTTCCTTTATCGCCGAAATATCTGATCCTGCTATACGATACGCAAACCTACAAACTAGGCGAGAAGAACTGTCGCGTTGTCACTATCTCGTCGAGCGACGACGTTGCGCCACTAAATGAGCTGCAGTGGCTCAACGCGCACGAAAACGTCTACTTCCGTGAGGGTGAAGAGGCCTCGGTCCACGCACAAGCCCTGCGCGTCGTCAGGCGCAGAAGAGACGAAAAGACTTCCGTAAAAGAACATCCTTTAGCGGACAGAGAGCTAGATCCAGAACCGGAAACAACGCGCGGCTTGTTACACGAGTTCAGGCCGGGATTGGATGCTCGGCTCAAATTGGGATTCATGAAGATTCGTCGCCGTCCTAAGCATCAAGCGGCATGACTTTCGCCCAGCACCGGAACGCGACAGCGACTACTCGGATCTAGTGGAAGAATTCGGACGGCTCCTTGCTGCAAAGAAGGTAGCCCCCGAGGACATTTTTGCGTTCGCAGCGAAACATCGCCCTGCGACGCCGCGGTAGCCCTCGCATCGTTGCTGGGTTTATAGAGGACCTCATGATTATTGAGTTTACTGCCATACTTGATGGATATGTCGGACACGATTTAGAGGTCAGCCAACGCATTCTGGCGAGCTCCAAAGGACGGCGCACCCAACAATTTATCGCACGCAGGAACGGAGCTGAGATCGGCTTCGTTTCGTTCGATGAGCTTCCGGAAATGAATTGCCCAGCATTGTGCGAACTGTTTGTTGTCACCCGGCTCCGGGGCAGCGGACTTGGCAAGCTGCTGCTCGAAGCGGTTGAGGCCCGTGCGCGCGGAAGGCTACGAATGGGTCACCCTCTCTCCATGGCCGCTCGAATTGGGCTTTCCGGTAGATCGGCTTGCGACATGGTACAGGAAGCAAGGCTATACCGAACGAACTGGCTACCCGACTGAGTTCGAGAAAAGGATAGAAGGCCGGCTTTAAAGTGGCCTTCGACTGATTCTTGCCTCCAATCGGCATCAGCATCTCCTTCTGACCAGCGGCGGCCTTGCGCGGCCTCTTGACGGTCTTATTCGGAGACTTGGCTTTTCTTCATTGGGCGCGTCCACCAACGCTCCGCCGGAACGCCTCCATCAGATAGAGGACATTCTCGCCGCGCGGACGCTCGTTCGCACGCGGTGACGCTCGTCAACGTCAATCTATCGCTCGTGATACGCAACGGCCTCGACCGCCCGCAGGACGTCCGCGACGCACGGCACGCTGCATAGCTACGCTACGCTCCACTCAGCCAGTCGGTCAGCGCTTTGACATGCACGGCGAAATCCCTGGCCTCGCCCGGTCCGCCCTTATGATTGATTCCGGCGACAGCGCCGTCCTCGTCGAGCAGCGGACCGCCGGACATGCCTTGCGAGAGCTTTTGCGTCACCTCGATCATCGGTACGGCGCTCTTCGTGGGCAACGACGTTATCGGTCCGGATCGGACGTTGATCTTGTCGCCCGCCCCGAAGCTCGGAAATCCGAGCGCCGTCGTGATGTCGCCGACCTTGAGCGTACGCTTCGATATGTCGAACTCGTAGTACTCTGTGGCGGGTATTTCGTGCGTTAGAACAGCCAGGTCGCGATGCGTATCATTCTTGGCGACCGTCACCTTGAATTTATTCGAAGGCTTGCTGGGGTGATAGATCTCGATCTCGGTCGCACCCTCGACGCAGTGCGATGCCGTAACGAGACCGACCGATTTCAGGAAGAAAGCCGTGCCCTGCACGCTGCCTTCCGTTGTGGTATCGCCCCAATGCTCGACGACCCACACCGCACGCTCTCTGATCTCAAAAATCGTGGGCAGGATTTCGAGTTTCTCCGAGGGAAAGAGCTTGTTGTAGCGCAAGGCGAGACCGCGAAAGATCGGATCCGAAGGTCCCTTGATGTGCCCCACCCAGGATATCCGTCCCCGAAGGTGCGAGGCGAGAGCCGCTTCGCGACCATACTTGTCCTTGAGAATCTTCTGGGCGCTCGTAGCGCCCTGCTTTTCAGTCACGAATAACGCCGCGCGGATGTTTCGCACGAATTTCCTGTCGACGTTGACGAGCTCGTTGATCTTCAGGCCGGTTACCGTTCGGCGTGAATACTTGTCGGCGTAGTGGACCTTCTGCGGATTGATTGCGAAGCCATTGGATCGGAAAGCTCCACGAAGCCGGTCTTTGAGCAGTTCGGGCGAGAATTTGCCGGCCGGGGGCGTAGGTCCTTCAAACAGCAGTGTCAGCGGCTGGTAGCTGGAGAACGTGATATCGTCAGCGTATCTGGTATAGATGCAGCGGCTTTCCTTCGCGATCGTCTGCAATTCCTTGTCCATCCGGAAGCAGATCATGTTGGAGATTATCGGACTGCTAGGGGCACCTTGCGGCAGGACACCCTCGTTGCAGCAGATCCTCGCCAGGATTTCAGCGACACGGCTATCGATACCGAGCGCGCTCATCAGTCCGGAGACGCGTCCTTCCGTAATGGCCGAGAAGAAACCTTCGATATCCAAGTTCATCACGAACTTGCTTCGGCGATGAGCCGTGGCATTCGTTTTGACCGAACGGCCATCTACGAAGCCATGAACGGGATTCCTGGGTCTGCATATCGGCGTGAGCGAAGACGCGATCTTGGTCTGCAGCATCTTCAGCCGATGGTCCGGCGCGCTTATGACGCGCTTCTTTCCTTCGCCCTTCGAAATCTCGAATTTCTGATACATCCGGCCACGAAACCACCAGATCTTCTTGAGCTCAGCTGTCGACAAGGCAAGAAACTTCAGCAATTCGGCTTCGCTCGTAAGCTCGTTTGGAACGCTGACGCGGACCGGAGTGACGAAGAACGATGCGAAGCTGGGCACGAGGTCTCCCTTCCAATCACGCCAGGCATTCAGCGAGCAACGTGGCGCGCAAGATCCTTGATGAGACTTTCGCTCTTACGCCGCAGTTACGACAGCGCGTATGCGAGGGGAGACCTCGTAAATTCATCAATAGCAGTGCGGTCCGGAAACGCCACACGTCAGCCACAGAAATTCACATATTTTGCGCGGGTCAGAAGGGCCTCGGGCGGGCGAGACCTCCACAGCCGTCAACGGGGTCCGATACTCCCCATCGCGTTATTTGGCCAACGCACACTTTTCATCAAAGCCGCTTGGGACGTGGAGGCGTGGCTTTGCGGATTTCTGCTGCCGCCGGCGTGAGAATGAACGCACGCTCCAGGAAATTCTCTATGATGTCGAAGATATGGTTCAGGCGTTCGGCTTCAGGAGCGTAGCCGCGATGCGCCGACGCGTTGCCTGCATCGGCAACCGCGTCAAGCGCCTCCTTGTCCGATTGGCTGATGCGTCCGGCGGTCGCCAGCGCGGAAAGCTTGCCTTCGAATCCACCCTTCACATCGCCGACGAGGATATTTCCGGCTCTGTCCAGCAAGGTGCGGGCCCCAACCGACGCGAGCATCCGCAATCCACTATTGAGGGCAAGATAGGATTCGTCGAGAACATCTCTGAGGACCTCGTCGCCGAGGGCTTCGGCCCAGGGCGGTTTTGCCCAGACGGTCTGCGCCGGATAGTACGTCACCTTAGCGCCGCGACGCGTTACAGGCCTACCTTGGTCATCGAAGTCGGCCTCATCCCACTCTGATCGCCAAACCTCGCGCCGTATGGATAGCTTGTCGCATCCGCAGCACTGTATTGTCTGATAGGTTTCGCTCCAAGAAGCGGTGCCATCGCCCCCCATGTCCGTGTATTCGGCACGGAGCCAGGAATTCTTCTCGCCTTGGAAAACGCCGCAGTGCGCCTTGACGGTCGCACCCGCTTTCGTAGAGATCAGTGTCGGCGCCGCAGCTTCCGACCGCGCTTCCGATTTTGCCGCTGGTCGTAGTCGTTCCCACCCGGCCGGCGTAATCGAGATCGCATGATCGGGCACGAGTCGAATCAAGCCAGCCTTGGCCGTCTCTGAGATAAGTTCGTCAACCCGCTGCCCGTCGAGCGTGCCGATCACTGCGGTGAGATCCTCTTCGTCGGGCAACTCAACCGCGCCAAGTTGATCGTCGTCCAGATCTGCCGCGGCCCACGCCAGCAAGTTGGTCATTTGCCGATCGACCGAAGGCAGCGGCTGCTTGACCATGTCGTCCAGATTGAAGGAGTTTATCTCGGGCCATTCGATCTCCGACTTCGACGACATCGCGCGCGTCGCGTGGCTCAGCAGCACCAGGCGATTGCGCCGTGCATCGTCTACGAGTTCGATTTCGATCGGCGCGGCAACAAGAGCTACCAACCTTCGATGATCATGGATTGAGGCATGACCTCAGTCCGCCGCGCATCGTCTTGGCGGCCAATTGGAAGCATGTGATGAAGAAATTTCTGAGGTTGACTGAACGGGTCGGTCACTCCATCGGCCTTTTGCTTGCCATCATAGCCATCGTATGGATCGGCGTATTCATCGGACGACCTGCGGAGAAGAGTGGGAGTCAGCCCTCCTTCGCGGGCGCCGAGCTGCAGAAGAAACGCCTCGCCATATTCCTCGACGGCACATGGAACAGCATCAACAGCAACACGAACGTCTGGCGAATGCGGGCGCTTTGTGCGTCGAAGAGCCAGGACGGCAAGCCCCAGCTCGTCTACTACGAGATCGGAGTCAACGGCTTCTTGGGTGGCGTCTTCGGTCAAGGGCTCGATGAGAACATTCGCCTTGCCTATGAGTGGATCGTCGAGAACTACAATGACGGCGACGAGATCTTCATCTTCGGCTTCAGTCGGGGTGCATTCACCGCGAGAGCGTTGGCGAATTTGGTCGCCCTCGACGGCGCCCTGAAGGCCGGCTCGCCCATCGGGGTCTCTGAGCTGTTCGAGCGTTACCGGAAGGGTAACGAGGAAACGATCTGGAAACTGAAGGAAATGGAAGCTTCCGGCGACATCGGCAAACTGACCGAACAGGAACGATGGTTGCTCAAATATTCCCAGCCAGCGAACGTGAAGATGATTGGAGTATGGGATACGGTGGGATCCGTCGGCGTTGCGGCCGGAAACATTCAGGGCATCAGCCGCTCGCAATTCGATTACCTTCAGACGGGGCTGCGGCTGCCTATCCAGAACGGATATCACGCCATCGCCATCGACGAGCATCGGCCTGATTTCGCTCCCACCCTCTGGGACGTCCATCATTCGAAAGACCCGGGCGCGCCTGTCCCTCCGCCGCGGCCGCTGTCGGGCGTCGAGCAGCGCTGGTTCGTAGGCGCGCATGCCAACGTGGGAGGCGGCTACGAAACCGACCTTCTGAATCAGGCGCCCCTGCGCTGGATGATGAAGAAGGCGGAATTGCTCGGTCTTTCGTTCCGCTCGGAAGTCGATCTTGACGGAGATTCCGTGACTGCACCGACCACCGATTCCTACGGCGCCTTCCTAGCCGGATACTACGCCAAGGTCTTTCCGCCACTCTACCGCACCATCGGCCGCGACCCCGATGAGAGGGACGATGGCAGCCACATCAACATCAACGAAACGATCGACGCCAGCGTCTTCAAGCGGTGGCGAGCCGACCCGACCTACCGGCCAAAGAATCTCGTGGAATGGGCGCAGCGCAAGAAAGTCGATCCAGCCCAGTTGCAGACTTCCGTGCGGGCCGACGACCCCGCAACTGGAGTACCCGAATAGCACTGCAAGCCAGGTAGATCGCCGAGATGCGGTTCCGGCTGTTCGTTTGTCGGATTGAAAGCGAGAAAGCGCTCTCGGCGGGCCCCAGGACAGTCGAACCGGCCCGTCCTTTTTGTCCGCCACAGCTACCCAAGAGCCATACCTGCGCGCTTGATGTCTTGCTTGCCGGAGAAGTCTACGACCTTCTTGCCTCAGACCATCACGGGGCAAAAGCATGCGCGGCGAGGACGAAAAGACGCCGGTCGAAGTATTTCGGTTGCCAGGCGGTACACAAATGCCGCCTGCCACAAAGCGTCGTCGCAAGAACCGCGGCGTGCCGCCGCCTGCGGCGTTCGATGTCGATACGCTACCTGGCAGCGCCAATTTGACGGCATTAGAGACGGCCGCAGTCGTCCGGCGCACACCGGGAGCGCTGGAGCAGTGGCGGCGCGATCCGAGTCACCCGCTGAGATGGCGCTATGTGGATGGCCGCCCGCTATATCGTGTCGATGCGGTGCGTGACTATCTTGCCAAATGCGATAAGGCGGCTAAGCCGCCCCAGCCGCATAATGCTCGCGCAGACGGGCGAGCAGCTCGGCCTTGATGGGATCGAGCGGATTCGTCCGCTGCAGACGCACGACCTTACCGACCTGTTTCGCGCCGACCAGCTCCGCGATGTAGTCATGAGCCGCTTCGAACGCCATTTTGCGGATGATCCATTGTTCGTCGTGATTGTAAACCTGATCAATGCCCCGCGGCTTTTGCCCGACACATAGCCGCTGGATTTCATTATCGTAGCCGCAGCGCGACATGATGGTCCGCAAGCTGCGCCTCAAGTCATGCATGGTGAACTTAGCGACAGCCGCTTCCTTGACTAGGCGTTTGACCATCTTGGTGAAGCCCGACATCTGGCCGCCGGTCTTCGGTGATGGGAAAACATAATCGGACGTTGCGCGCTGGAAATGTTTCGCGGCCGTGAGCACCTCATCAACGAGGTGGGTCCGTGGCACATCGTGGTGCAGGCCCATCTTGGTCCACGCCTGATCGAAAGTGATGCGGTCATCCATGATGTGCTTTCGCCACTCGGTCATTGTTGGCTCGCTGCGGCGTGGACCACCTAAAAGGCACAATCGAACTAGTTGACCAAAAGCTCCGAGCTTGCCGGCTGCGTGCCAGACCTTGATGATCTCCTCATCGGCCAGCGCGCGACCCTTCGTTCGACGCCCGACCCTCTGCGCACGGGTTTCCTTGGGTGCGCGATAGCCGGCGAGCACGTTATGTTCGATATAACCTTCTCCGACACACCATTCGAGGAAGGTATGCGTGTGCTTGCGCAAGTCCTTTGCTGCGCCGCGCTTGCCGGTCGTGGCGACGCTATCCACCGCCGCCATGATTTGCCGTCGGGTGAGCTTGCCGATGGCGAGGTTCAAATGATCCTTGAGGCCGCGTCGCAACGCCGACATTGCCGGCTTCCAGTTGACGACCTGGCGTCCGGTCAAGGAGGTTTCGTATGGGCCATCTTCGACGATCAGGATTGCTAGGGTGGTGCTCTTCTTCTCGACCAGCTGCTGCTGTTTGGCCTCGCGCTTGGCCTGGTTCGGATCTAATCCCTTGATCACGTCGCCAGCAGCGATCGTCGCGGCCTGGCGGGCCGCCTTCTCGTTGAATTTGGGCCAAGCGCCCAGTGTCTTTCGTTGAGTACCCCGTATCCCGGGTTTGGTGAAAAGGTAGACCCAGGTCCTGCCGCCGGTTGCGCGCATTCTGATCGCGAGTCCCGGCTGCTCTGTGTCGCGCAGATAGTGCTGCGACTTGCCCGGTGGCAGCGTTGCTGCACGGATCGCTGCATCCGTGAGTTTCAGGTGTGTCGGCGCCATTTCGGCGCCGATATCTTCCTCATTCGTTTCCATCGCTCCTGCCCTTCTTCCGTCTGTCCCGGACACATCCAGGAGCGAGCCAAGGGGACCACAAACCTTTCCCTTCACGTTCCCGGCTCTGTGTGCCCCAAGGGAAAAATTCAGCTGGGGCACATCGCGGGCCCACAAAATGTAGAAAGGCCCGCTATGGCCGCTTACGGTCGCGCATGGCCAAAAACCCCTTCTTTGCAAGGGTTTTTGCAATTCTCTATGGCCAAATTAGGTTGACCGCGGTCTAGGAATTGTGGTTCACACGGGAGAGGTCCAAGGTTCGATCCCTTGTGCGTCCACCATTAACCCCATGAAATCAAATAGTTATTTATTGAGATCCCTCCCTGCATGCCCCGAATTTGCCAGGGCACAAAATGGGCACGCACAAGGGCTGGCGATCACCTTGCCGTGATTAGAGGACTGTGGCCGGTCTTTGGTTTGGCTTGGGATCCGGTCAGCACGGCAATCGGTAACAGGCCCAAACAGGCTCCTGGTGGGGGATGGCGATCGCGCCAGATAGCGAAAAGAGCCCCCAAGAAAGGCCTCGAAGCAATCACGAGGTCTCGGCCCGTAGCCCAATAGAGCACACGCTGCCACCGCCGACGCGGCCCCGACAACGTGACTGCGTTGTGGGTTTATGGCGCGCGCGGAGGGCGTACGCGGAAGTGGCTTTTAGGTCGAGGCGCTGAAGAAACGCCCCGCCCTACGCGGGTGTCTTGCCGGCCGCCGGTCTTATCGATGGGGTTCGGCGCGAGCCGACGGCTCGCATCCGAGCCATCAATGCGGACACCCGGCCGCAATTCTCCGGACGGTGAACGACACGCGGACAAGGGGAAATAAGGCCGCCTCAGCAGGCGCTGACATGGCTTGCTGTTGTGCTGCCGCTGAAGTCGAACCGGTCGGTGCGTGCAACGCGCAATTTCACGTGATCGATGACGGACGCTCCCAAGCCCCACCCAACCTTTCCAAAAAGGCGAGCGAGGCCGAGAGCGCAATCGCGATCGAGGAATTGGTGAACTCCCGAGATCGAGTTGCACCCACCTAGGCGGCCCTCGTTCCCCTCCGCGAAGGCCCGCAGCACGACAGCCGCATTCTATCTTTGGAACCGGCGTACGTCGCAAAAGGTTCATAGCAATGCGATGTCGAAAGAACTCGATGCCAAGCTGAAGACTGCGCTCGATGAATCCCGCCTTCTTATCCTCGGCGCACAGGTTCTGTTCGGCTTCGCCTTTCAAGGAGTATTTCAGGAGCTTTTCCGGGATGTCTCGCCAGCCGGGCATTCGCTCCAGTGCGCGGCGCTGGTACTGCTCTGCGGCAGCGTTGGTCTCCTGATTGCCCCCTCAATGTATCACCGCATCGCCTGCAACGGCCAAAGCCGGCACCGAGCGTTGCATGTCGCGACAAGCCTGACCGGCTGGAGCCTACTGCCGCTGACGCTTGGCCTTGGCGCATCGGCCTTCGTTGTTTTCGATTTCCTGGCCGGGCCGGAATTTGGGGTAGCCGCAGGAGCGGGGTTGGCCGCAATCGGGCTTGGCTTGCTCTTTGGGCTCGGAATGGTGTTGCGGCGCAAAGCCAAACCGCTGCCGCCGGAGAGCGTGACGCCGCTCAAAAGCAAGATCGAACAGCTTCTGACCGAAGCCCGTGTCATCATTCCGGGCGGGCAGGCGCTGCTCGGCTTTCAGTTCGTGGCGGCGCTGACAAGATCTTTTCAGGCCCTGCCCGGCTGGATGCAGTCCGTCCATGCGACAGGGCTTCTGGCCGTGGCGCTTTCGGTTCTTCTCCTGATGACCCCGGCATCGCTGCATCGCCTCGCCTATCACGGCGAGGATGATCCGCAATTCTTCCACATCGGTTCCGCGCTCGTGATCGCCGCCGTGCTGCCGCTTGCGCTCGGAATCGCCGCCGACATCTCGGTCGTGCTTTACATCGTAAGCGAGGATGCCCGCAGCGCCATTGCGATCGGCACTGCTGCGTTCGTTTCCCTCCTGACGGCATGGTACGGTTTTCCGCTCTGGCATCGGGGAGCCGGCCATGGGGCAGCTTAAGGCCTCACCCGGCGACCGTACCGCGCACCTCTGCATCGACATGCAGCGCCTCTTTGCCGCGGGCGGCCCCTGGCCGACGCCATGGATGCCGCGCGTCGTGCCGGTCATTCGGGCGCTCGTGGTCCGCGCGCCCGAGCGCACCATCTTCACGCGCTTCATTCCGCCGGTCGAGCCCGGCGACGCAGCTGGCATGTGGCGCGCTTACTACGAGAAATGGCCGAAGGTGACGCGCAGCACAATGGACCTCGATCTGTTGCGTCTGGTGCCCGAGCTTGAAGATTTCGCCCCGCCCGCGCATTCCATCGACAAGCCGGTTTATTCAGCCTTCGCAACCGGTACGTTGCGGACCTACCTGCATGAGAAGCATGTCGATACGTTGCTCGTGACCGGCTCCGAGACCGATGTCTGCGTGCTTGCAACGGTTCTCGCTGCCGTTGACATCGGCTACCGCGTCATCGTTGTGAAGGATGGTTTGTGCTCCTCGTCCGATGCTGCCCATGAGGCCTCCCTTCACCTCTACGCCCAGCGCTTCGATGTTCAGATCGAGCTCGCGGAAGCAGGCGAGGTGCTGGATAGCTGGCGGCCATAATCTTCCGCGGCACTTAGTCACGGGCGGAAATGGACTGTGGGCGAAGATGGTCGACCAATTCAACGCACTAGACAGATTCACGGGGCGGCTCCGATGCTGAACTGGCTGGTCGAGGAGAAGGGCATCGCGCCACATATCCCCGTGTTCGACAAGTCGAAGCGGGATGACGGCACCTTCTCGCGCAGCGACTTTCGATATGATCCGACCAGCGACGTCTACCACTGCCCCAGCGGAAAGCAGCTCGGAACGAGCGGCACCGTGCACGAGGGCAAGACGCTTCTGTATCGTGCGAGTAAACTCGACTGTCAGGTATGCCCTCTCAAACCGCAGTGCTGCCCAAAGGAGCCATCGCGCAAGATCCCGCGCGACATCCATGAGCACGCCCCGGACGTTGCCCGCTCGTTTGTTGGCACCGAAGGCTTCGAGACGTCGCGGCGTCAGCGCAAGAAGATCGAGATGCGGTTTGCACACCTGAAGCGCATTCTCAGGCTCGGTCGGCTTCGACTGCGCGGACCACGAGGCGCACAGGACGAGTTTGTTCTGGCTGCCATCGCGCAGAACCTGCGACGGCTCGCGTCGCTGGTCGCTCGTCCACCACCTGCTCAGGCTCTGTGCGTCGCCTAGCGTTCGAGTTGCGTAGAGAGCGCCAGGACAGGCGGATCAACGCCGGCCGTCTATAGCCGAATAGCCAACGATCCACCGCCAACAGCCGACTTTTGCAACAAAATCGGCCAAAAGCGGAAATCCGACTGATGGTAAAGCGAGTAAGGATCATCTTCGTCCCAAACGGCAGATGGCCAGCACAAACTGCATAGGACAGCATCTTTGTCCAATCGCACCGGGCCAGAGGTGGAGAGCCAGCGAGTGACTGGAGCGCCAAGCGCGCTTTTTTCAATTGCTGGCCGTCGGAGCAATCTCGATTTAGAGTCGTGGCGTCCCGCTGCTACCTGGAGGCGAGCATGAAGATCCGGACTGTCTGCGGCGCTTTGATCGTTGGCGGATTGGTTACGGCTGTCGCCGCAATCCCGTCACTGGCCCAGTCAAGCGGCCAGGGCACGCCCACGCCAAAGCAATCCGTCACACCCGCAACCGGGAGCGCGACACCTAACAGAAATACAAACCCGGCGAAGCATCGCCACTGGCGTCATCGCGGCGGTCGTCATCCGCACTATGGCAGCCGTCCTGTTCGCACTTAGGGCGAGCTTCGATATCGGGTGTTTGCCGTCCCGCGCGTTGATCGATCGATGAGCGATACCGACGTCTTGCGCACAGCCCCTCGAGGCCATTGCGCCCGCTAAGGCGACCACCTCTTCATCGGGCGAGCATGAGCATGAGCACAACAGCGAATGCGAACACGGCCAATGAGCTGCGGCCTTGGCACGCGACACCTCAACACGAGGTCATTAGGCGGCTGGCTACCAGTGGCGAAAACGGGCTTAACCCGGCTGAGGCAGCGGCCCGACTTCGAAAATACGGGCCGAACCGTTTGCCGGAAGGCAGAAAACGGGGCCCATTTGCCAGGCTTCTCGCGCAGTTCAACAACATCCTGGTCTATGTGCTGCTCGCCGCAGGATTCACCAAGCTGATGCTGAACCTATGGGTCGACGCGGCAATCATATTTGGCGTCGTTGTTCTCAACGCGCTCCTCGGGTTCATTCAGGAGGGTAAGGCCGAGAAGGCACTGGATTCCATCCGCAACATGCTGTCCGCCGAAGCGCGGACGGTACGCGGTGGAGAGACCCGCATGATTCCCGCGGAGCAGGTCGTTCCGGGGGACGTCGTGCTCCTGGAGTCAGGCGACAAGATTCCAGCGGATCTACGCCTTTTCGAGACGAAGAACTTGCGGACCGAAGAGGCGGCCCTCACTGGCGAATCGGTGCCGGCGGAAAAGAGCGTCGACGTGGTGTCTGCGAACGCGACAGTCGGGGATCGCGAATGCATGGCATTTTCCGGCACCATGGTCGTATCCGGTCGCGCGGCCGGATTGGTCGTCGCGACCGGCAGTGAGACGGAACTTGGTCGTATCAACCAGTTGCTTGCCGATGTCAGCCCTCTAGAGACTCCGCTGCTGCGCCAAATCAAAAAATTCGGCTACGCCATCACCATGGCGATCGGGGTGATCAGCGTGCTGATCTTCGCCTACGGCAAGTGGATGAAGGGTATCGACTTTGTGGAGCTGTTCCAGGCAGTCGTCGGCATCGCCGTATCGCTCATCCCGGAAGGACTGCCTGCACTCATCACGATCACCCTGGCCATCGGCGTCCAGCGCATGGCCCAGCGCAATGCCATTATCCGCCGGTTACCCGCAGTCGAGACACTCGGCTCGGTGTCGCGGATTTGCTCGGACAAGACGGGTACGCTGACGCTCATGGAGATGATGGTGGTTTCCGCCGTCACAGCTAATTCCGCGTATCAAGTCACGGGCGATGGCTATTCCCCGGAGGGGGAAATCAGAACGAACGGACAGCCCGCGGGCAAGGACGCCGTGCTTGCGCTGATGGGCCGGGTCTCCGTGCTTTGCAACGATGCGGAATTGTTCAAGGAGGAAAGCACCTGGAAGGTGGAGGGCGATCCGACTGAAGGCGCGCTCTATCCATTCGCGGCCAAGCTCGGTCTGGATCGGCAGACGGAGCAGGCTGCATCTCCGCGCATCGACGTCATTCCGTTCGAATCCGAACACAAGTTCATGGCGACGCTCCAAAGAACCGCGGGCGGAGAGCAAGTCCTGCTCGTCAAAGGCGCCCCCGAAGTGATCATCGAGCACTGTGATCGCCAGCAGACAGGCGACGGCCAGTCGAGCCCGCTTGACCGCGAGCACTTCCTCACACAATCGGACAGGCTTGCGGCCCAAGGCGAACGTGTGCTGGCGCTCGCCTGGCTGCAGAATCCGAATCTGAAGGCTGGTGCTCTCACTGCGGCCGACCTGCCAAGGACGCTGGTCTTGCTCGGCCTGATCGGCCTGCTGGACCCGCCGCGAAAAGAGGCAATCGAAGCCGTCAAGGAGTGCCACGGTGGCGGCATCCGTGTCACCATGATCACCGGTGACCACAAGATCACCGCCGCCGCCATCGCCAAGATGCTTGGGCTCGGCGACGGAAGGACCGCGATCACGGGCGCCGAAATCGAGGACATGGACACCGCGACGTTGCAGGAACGCGTCCGCGCCGTTGACGTCTTCGCGCGCGCCAGCCCCGAACACAAGCTACGCTTGGTGAAAGCGATCCAGGCCAACGGTCAAATTGTGGCGATGACAGGCGATGGTGTGAACGACGCTCCCTCTCTCAAGAAGGCCGACATTGGGGTTGCGATGGGTATCAAAGGCACCGAGGTCACGAAGGAGGCCGCCGAAATGATCCTGGCCGACGACAATTTCGCCTCGATCTCGGCGGCGGTGAAGGAGGGGCGCACTGTCTACAACAACATCGAGAAGGCCATGCTATTCCTGCTGCCCACCAACGTCGCGCAGGCGCTGGTCATTGCGGCGGCAATCTTGGTCGGGTTCACGATGCCGATCACGGCCCCACAGGTACTCTGGGTCAATATGGTAACTTCGGTCGCGCTTGGCCTGGTCATCTCCTTCGAGCCGCACGAGATCGATGTGATGCAGCGGTCCCCGCGCGCAGTTGATCGCCCGATCGTGACTGGCTTCGGGATTTGGCGGATCATCTTTGTCGGCTCGGCGCTGCTTGCCTACACCTTGCTCGCGTTCTTCTGGATGAAGGCGCAAGGCGCATCGGAAGGGCTTGCCCGAACGGTGGCCGTCAATGCCATCACAATCGGCCAAGTGTTCTATTTGCTGAATAGCCGCTACCTGCTCGATTCGTCGCTCTCCTTGAAGGCGCATATGGGCAACACGTATTTGCCGCTCGGCATCATTGCCGTCGTGATCCTGCAACTGATTTTCACCTACGCACCACCGGTCCAGGCAATGTTTGGCAACGAAGCCATCCCGCTTTGGGTGTGGCCCTGGCTTCTTTCGGGCGGGATTCTGCTCTTCCTTGTCGTGGAGGCGGAGAAGCTTGTCATTCGCTCGTCGGGCATTCTGCGGAAAGCTGTTGTCGCCGCGGAAGCCGGCGCGTAAACCTCTCCCTTTCGCACGATTGCGCGCGTGGTTCGATCTCTTGTCGAGCTACGTTCGAGATTGGAAACTAGGCTTCCCGCGCAAGCTGCGAACGAGCCGCCGCCAGCTCCTTCTTCTGCTCCGGGCTCACCTTGGGATATGCAAGGTCGAGCTTCTCCACAGCCTCCACGATCGCCGCGGCGACGACAAGACGGGTGAACCACTTGTTGTCGGCCGGCACCACGTACCACGGCGCCTGCTCCGATGCAGTGGCCGCGATCGCCGCCTCGAACGCGCTCATATAGTCGCGCCAGAACTTGCGCTCGTGCACGTCCGATGGAGAGAACTTCCAATTCTTCTCTGGATTTTCGAGGCGCTTCATGAAGCGCTTTTTCTGCTCTTCGCGCGACACATGCAGGAAGAACTTGAGGATGATTATGCCCTGCCGGGTAAGGTAATCCTCGAAGTGTGCAATGTCCGCCAGCCGCTCGTCCCAGATCCGCGTGCCCATGAACGACGGCGGCAGCCTCTGCCGCTTCAAGATTTCCTCGTGAACGCGCACAACGAGGACCTCCTCGTAGTAGGAACGATTGAAGATTCCGATTCGACCACGCTCCGGCAGCCGCGTGACGTAGCGCCACATGAAGTCATGTGCGAGATCCTCCCGCGAGGGCTGCTTGAACGAAAAGACCTGGCAGCCCTGCGGATTCACCCCCGACATGACGTGCTTGATCGTGCCGTCTTTGCCAGCCGCATCCATGGCCTGGAACAAGAGGAGCAACGACCAACGGTCCTGGGCATAGAGCATGTCCTGTTCTTCTGCGAGCCACCGAGTGCCGCGTTGAAGAAGGTCGGCAGCCTCGTCCTTTTCCATGTTCAGACCGCGCGTGTCGCCGGGGTCGAAGTCCTTCAGCTGAAAGCCCTTGCCGCTGGAAATGCGGAACGGGTGGATATACTTCTGGATCTGGTCGAGAATCTCTTTTCTCGGCATGAAGTGTCCTCCCTTCTTAAGACAGAGATTGGGACGGAGACATTCTCGCGAGACAGAGACAATCTCGCGCTGTCTGTTCAATGGCCCCGCCTCGGTGGGCCGTGCCCTATCCTATCATGCCGACCGAGCTCCGTGTGCCGCGGCCTGATCGCCGCGCGGCCGCAGTGCAGCGTGTGGAGCCCGGCTTCGCAATGCTCGCGATTAGTTCAAAATGGTACGGATACGCCCCGTTTGAATCCACATTGAACGTAGCTCCATGACTTCCGCTTAGGGTCACAAGGCGACATCCCTGACGTCAGGCCGAGTGTCCGCTTCGCCTCCGAAAGCAGACGCCCTGGATTTAGCACCCACCCTGCTCGCCCCACTGCCGCGATCTGGGCGTCCGTCGAGCAGGCGCATGGTTTCTGCGATCCAATCAATCGACAATACGTCAACATTTGTGCATCATCGTCGATGGACACGACGTTCGCCTGTCCCTCACCCACAGCCATCATGCCGAGGAATGTCTTGCGACAGGATCAGGAGCGACCCATGATGCGGCGCAGCTTTGTCGGTTTCATCGGCGCAGCTCTGCTGTGCTTGTTTG
>NZ_VKHP01000490.1 GCF_010811875.1 Bradyrhizobium uaiense | reverse complement strand
CAGCGCTGCCGCTGACGCCGAACGGCAAGCTCGATCGGAATGCGCTACCGGCGCCGGCCGACGAGGCCTATGCGCTGGCGGCCTATGAGGCGCCGCAAGGCGCGGTCGAGATCGCGCTGGCGCGGATCTGGGCCGAGCTTCTCGGTGTCGAGCGCATCAGCCGCCACGACCACTTCTTCGAACTGGGCGGCCACTCGCTCCTGGCCGTGCAGGTGTCGAGCCGGCTGTCACAGGCTGTCGGGATCGAACTGCCGCTGTCGACGCTGTTTGCAAGGCCAGTGCTGACTGACCTGGCGGCAAGTATCGTCGAGCTGTTGAGCCGCTCCGGTCCGCAACAGCTGCCGTCGATTGCGGCCGTGTCGCGGCATGAGCCGCTGGTGCTGTCGTTTGCGCAGCAGCGGCTATGGTTCTTGGCGCAGCTGAACGTAGGCAGCACGAACTATCACATTCCGCTGGCCCTGCGACTGCGCGGGGTGCTCGACGGCCGCGCCTGGCAGCGCAGCCTTGACCGTCTGTTTGCGCGTCATGAGGCGCTGCGCAGTGTCTTTGTCGCGACGCAAGGCAAGCCCCGCGTTGAGGTCCTGCCGCCGGATGCGGGATTGCCGGTACTTGAGCACGATCTTCGGCACAGAGCTGATGCGGAAGCGGCACTTTTGGATCTGTGCCAAGAAGAGGCGCGCACGCCATTCGATCTTGCGCGCGGGCCGCTGATCCGCGGGCATCTGGTGCGGATGTCGAATGATGAGCACGTCTTCCTGCTGACCCAGCATCACATCGTCTCGGATGGCTGGTCGATGGGCGTGCTGCTGCGTGAACTCAGCCAGCTTTACCGGGCATTCGAGGCTGGTCAGGACGATCCTTTACCGGCGCTGGCGATCCAGTATCCGGATTACGCCGCCTGGCAACGCCAATGGCTGTCGGGGGAACGGCTGCAGAAGCAGGCGCAGTATTGGCGCAGCGCCCTGGCAGGCACCACCCGTCTTGTCTTGCCGACCGACCGTGCGCGGCCGGCCCAGCAGTCGTTTGCCGCGGCCACGGTCCCGATCGTCATCGATGCGGATCTGACGGGGAAGCTGAAGCGGCTGAGCCTGCAGCATGGCACGACGTTGTTCATGACGGTGCTGACAGCCTGGGCGGCGGTGCTGTCGCGTCTGTCGGGGCAGGACGACCTTGTGATCGGCGTGCCGAGTGCCAATCGGGGGCAGCGGGAGATCGAAGAGCTGATCGGCTTCTTCGTCAACACCCTGGCGCTACGGTTGGACCTGTCGGGCGAGCCAAGCGTGTCGGAGCTTCTGGAGCGGACGCGGCGCACGGTGCTGGCTGCGCAGGAGCATCAGGACCTGCCGTTCGAGCAGGTGGTGGAGATCGTACAGCCGCCCCGGGCTCTTGACCACACGCCGTTGTTGCAGGTGATGCTGGCCTGGGAGAACAATGGCGTTGGGTCACTGGACCTGCCGGGGCTGAATATCGAAGCTGCCTCCGAGGAGATCGA
>NZ_VKHP01000489.1 GCF_010811875.1 Bradyrhizobium uaiense | reverse complement strand
TTGCAGGGTGTTGCGCCGGTCAAGGCCGCGGCGGGACGCGAAGTCGACGTCTTCGATACAGGCGTCGACGAAGCGCAGCTTGGCTGCGGCGAGGCGATTGGTCAGGCGCCGGTCGGCACGCATGGCGGCTTCACGATCGAGCATCAGGCCGAGCCACTCATCCCGGCTGAGATCGGCGGCATTGTCCTGTTCGGCTAGTTGCCGGTAAGCGGCCGCCATTCCGGCAAGGCCGAGCGCCTGCATCTGCTCGAGGGTCGGGTGGGTCAGCATCGCGATGTTCCTTTCCTTCATTGATAATAGCCCCCACCACGGATGTTGGCGTGCGAGGGGGTGGCTTTGACGGGTGCGGCAGCAGGGCTCGCGCGGTCGAGCCCGGATTTGAGGATCGCGCTCACCGAGGAGTAGCTGATCGCGTTGATGACGAGTGCCCGCTCGCAGGCCGCTTCGAGCCGATCGCGCTCGTAGCGCCGTGCCAGGGCGATGATCCCCATGGCGGAGCGATAACCCTGCTCGGGATGCGGGCGCTCACGCATCATCCGCTCGACCAGAGTGGCGGTGTTGACGCCGATCCGCGCTGCCATCTTGATCAAGCTCGCCGGCGTCATATTGGCATAACGCTGATGGGCCTTGGGCATGTGCTCGTTCACGGTGACATGGCCGCTGCGCTGAGAGCGGCGCACATGGCTGGCGACACGCGTGTGATCCTGGAAGATCTCGACGGCTCGATAGGTGAGCCGGACGTCCACCCGACGGCCGATCAGCCGGTGCGGCACTGAGTAAAAGGTCTTGTCGACTTCGACGTGATAATCGGGATGGACCTTCGCCGTTTTCCATTCGGCGTATTCGAACGGTTCGCTCGGCAGCGGCGTCAACGCAGCGCGCTCGATCTCCTCGAACAGCTGCCGGCGGGATTTGCCGATATGGCGCATCGGCCGATGGTTCAGCTCCTCCAGCAAACCACCGATCGCAGTATTGAGATCGGTCAGGTTGAAGAACCGCCGATGGCGCAGCCGTGCCAGAATCCAGCGCTCGACAATCAGCACCGCGCCTTCAACCTTGCCCTTGGCAAAAGTTGTCGACTGCAGGTCATGCGGGTACGACCCAGCAAAAGGTGCGGATCACGCATCCCTTCCATCCGCTTTGCGGTCGCAAGTTCGAGCTGATCTGTCGGCGCCGTCATTGGGGCGAAGACCGGATGGTCTATGAGGGGCAGAACGGTCGACTTTGTACGATCGCGAGCGCATGGACCGATATCGATCCACCCGATGAGTTCCGGCTGATCGCTGCGGGTAGAGCAGCCTTTTGCGCGGTTGACCTGTTGGCGCTTTGTGACGCGCTGGACCGGCTCGCGGAGAGCATGGGCGCCAGCGATGCGTAAATCTAAATACGCCGCATATGTAAAGATAATAACGCCATGCCATCGACGCGGTTCGGCGCATTACTGCGCCAATAGCAGCGATAAATCTTCATATTGCGTCGACATCTCCATTGA
>NZ_VKHP01000488.1 GCF_010811875.1 Bradyrhizobium uaiense | reverse complement strand
TCTCATGCGCGGGTTGGGTACCGCATGACCGTGGTTTCGTCTTGGGGCTGCCTCGGTCTAGGGGGCGAGCGTCGGCAATGCCGGCTCATAACAGGCCACGAGGATTCCCCGCCGCGCCCTGCCTCCTGCCCTGGGCACCGATATGGTCGAGCAGCGCTCTTCAGGCGGCCGGCCCGAGTTGTACTTGACGAGTGATCGCCCACAGGAAGCCAACCATCTCGCGTGCAATGGCGGTGGTGACGATCACCTTGGGTTTGCCGGCCGCCGACAAGCGGCGATAGCGGGCGCACAGCCTGACCTGGGCCTTCCAGGCGATATCGCGGATAGCTTGAGGCAGGCGCTCGTTACGGTCATGGAGCTTGCGACTGACGCGGGCTTGCATGCGATAGGTCCATGCCCCCTCGATCAGAGCCCGCCTGGCCAGAGCGTTGCCAGCCTTGGTGATGCCGCCGCGTCGGATGGTGGCGCCGCTCGAATGCTCCGACGGCACGAGGCCGAGAAAGGCCATCAACTGGCGGGGATTGTCGAAGCGGGAGAAGTCGCCGACCTCGGCAACCACCGTCACGGCGACGATGAAGGCGACGCCGCGCATCGCCTGCACGGCCTCTACGAACGGCGTCATCGACCATTGTGGCGCCAGCTCCTCGATCCGCTTGGTCAAGCAGTCCACACGGGCCTCAGCGTCGGTCACGGCATGAATGTAGTCTTGCAGAACGATTTGGCTCGCTGGATGATCGAAGCGCACCGTGGTGAGCCAGCGACGATAAGCCAGAGTCCACCCCTTCTTGCCGGCATAAATGCGCCCATGTCGCAGCAGGAAGCCTTGGAGATGTTGCCGTGCCTTGCCGAGCACACGCATCGCCGTGGCGCGGGCTCTCACCAAGTCGCGCATGGCCTCATGCGCCGCATCCGGAACCCACACCGCTGTCAGCTCGCCGCTCCGGTGCAGCTTGGCCAGCATCGCCGCATCGCGGCGGTCGGTTTTAACCCGATCCCCGGCCTTCATCGGGATCAGCGAGGGGGCCACCACGATGCAGTTGTGCCCCAGTCCTGTCAGTTGTCGATGCAGGCCATATCCGCAGGGTCCGGCTTCGTAACAAAAACTGACCTTCCGGTCACCCTTGCCAAGCTTCTTCGCCAGCTTGGCGATTTGATCGGAGCGATTGGGGATGATCCCCAAGTTACGAACTTCACCGCCGCGCATCGCTTCCGCCGCTGCGACTGAAATCGTCGCCTTGTGCACATCCAGTCCCACGAAAATGCTATTGTTCATCAGGCCCGCTCCCCATGCTTGAGGCTCGGCACCGGGACCATCCGGCGCAACCCTCGATAGGAGCTTGCCGCGGGGCGGGCCGCCCGTCACCTCAGAGGGCGAACATAAGGTCTAGGTGGTGTGGACACTTACCGCATCCATAGGACGATAGCAGCCAGAGTGACGACGGCTCGGTAATTTCTGGCTGTCTTTTCGAAGCGTGTTGCGACCCGGCGGAACTGCTTGAGCTTACTGAAG
>NZ_VKHP01000487.1 GCF_010811875.1 Bradyrhizobium uaiense | reverse complement strand
GGCGTCGTCGGCGATCAAGTTGCGCCGGCGGATTTCGACAGGGTCCATGCCGATCTTCGCTGCGGCGAGATCAACCAGCCCTTCGGTGACCGAACAAGCAATCGGGTGTCCGACCGCCCGGTACTGGCACATGACATTCTTATTCTGGAAAAAGACCCGCGCCCGCGCCCGATAGTTCGGGGTGACATAGGGCCCACCGACCAGATTGACCACCTGATTTGCCTCGATGGCGCTGGTGCGCGGATACATCGAATAGGGACCGATCCCGGTCAAGTCGTCGATCTCGAAGGCCGTGATCGTTCCGTCCGGTCTGACGCCGATCCGTCCCCTGCATCGATGATCGCGGGCGTGAATATCGGTGTTGAAGCTCTCGACGCGGTCGGCCACGAACTTGATCGGCCGCCGTAGCAGCTTGGACAGCGCGTAGGTCGCCATCTCGTCGGCGTAGATATGGACCTTGATGCCGAACGAGCCGCCGACGTCCTTGCAGATCACCCGGACCTGCGCTTCCCTTAATCCGAGATGCAGGGCCGCGATGTTCTGCACCATATGGGGCGCCTGCGTGCCCTGATAGATCGTGAGCCGCGCCTCTGCGGCATTCCAGTCGGCAACGACCGCCCGGGGCTCAAGCGTCACGCCGGTGTGGCGACCGAATACGAAGTCGGCCTCGACGACCTCGGACCCAAACAACGCATGGTCGACGTCGCCGGCATTGAGGGTCCGTTCAAAGGCAAGATTGTCACCGAGCGAGGGGTGAATGACAGGTGTTGCCGGATCGAGCGCCGTGCGCATGTCCGTGACCGCCTCGAGCTCCTCGTAGTCGACGGAAATATGCTCCATGGCATCTTCCGCTGCGGCCCGGCTTGTTGCCACAATCGCGGCAACCGCCTCACCCTGCCAGCAGGCCCGGTCGACCGCGATCGCATGCTGCGGCGCCGACTTCAATCCCTTCAGATGCGAGAGCACACCGACCCACGGCGTGATGACAGCCTCAAGTTCACGCCCCGTGACGATGGAAATGACGCCGGACATGCGCTTCGCTACGTCGGCATCGATCGCCACGATTTTGGCGTGGGCATACGGCGACCTTAGAAAAACCACGTGCGCCATCCGCGGCAATTCCAGGTCGCTGACATATTGTCCGCGCCCTTGCAGCAACCTGTCGAGGTTCGGCCGCGGCACGGTCTTGCCGATATAGGAATTCGGGCGGTCGAGCACGGAAAGTGTGCCTGCTGGCGGCGGGGTCACCGTCATGCGTGCCGCTCCGCGCGCGTCCTGGCCGTTGCCTCGACAGCGTCCACGATGGCCTGATAGCCGGTGCAGCGGCAATAGTTGCCGGCAAGATGCTCGCGGATCGCCGGACGATCAGGCATGGACACATGCATAAGCAGATCCTGCGCTGTCATCAGCATGCCAGGCGTGCAGTAGCCACACTGCAAAGCATTGCGTTCGCGAAATGCGGCCTGAAGATCGGCAATTTCACCGCTGTCAGACAGCCCTTCGATCGTCTCGACTGACGCGCCCTGCGCCTGCACCGTCAG
>NZ_VKHP01000486.1 GCF_010811875.1 Bradyrhizobium uaiense | reverse complement strand
GCAGCCAGTCGACCGGGCTGTTCGCCTCCTCGACCACGACATCGACGTCGACCGGCAGCAGCACCAGCGCCGGATCGGGCTCTGCCACCCAGCAGATTTCGCCGCAGACCATGAGCGCGCTGCTCGGCGTCGTCGGCCTCGAGGCGCTTGCCGATGTGCGCGCCGATCGGCTGCAGCACAGCGAGCTGCGCTTCATCGAGATCGCACGCGCCTTGATGCTCGATCCGGATTTCCTGCTGCTCGACGAGCCCGCCGCTGGCCTCTCCAATGACGAGATCGAGCGGCTCGCCAGCCTGATCAAGGCGGTCTGCGGCCGCGGCACGGGTGTGTTGCTGGTTGAGCATCATGCCGATCTGATCTTCGACATCTGCCACCAGGTCACCGTGCTCAATCTCGGCCGCACGCTGGCGGCGGGAACACCGGCGGAGATCCGTGTCCACAAGGAGGTCGTCAGTGCTTACCTCGGCGGCTGAACCTCTGCTCAAAGTGAGCGCGCTGGAGTCCGGCTACGGCAAGATCCGCGTGCTGCACGGCATCGACATCACGATCGCTGCGGGCGAAGTGGTCGCGCTGCTCGGCCCCAACGGCGCCGGCAAGACCACGCTGCTGTGCGCGATGTCGGGATTGTTGCCCGTCAATGCCGGGCAGGTCCGGTTCGGCGGCCGCGACATGACCAACGCCACGCCGCGCGATGCCGCGCGTGCCGGGCTCGTGCACGTGATCGAGGGACATCGCGTGTTCACGCAGATTTCCGTCACCGACAATCTGCTGCTTGCCGGCTACGACCTGCCACGGGCTGAACGCGCCGTGCGCATCGACGAAGCGCTGTCGTTCTTCCCGGAGATCGCCGAGAAGCGTCACGAGCGCGGCGGCGCACTCTCGGGCGGGCAGCAGCAGATGCTGACGGTGGCCCAGGGGCTGGTCCGCCGCCCGCGGCTCCTGATGCTCGACGAGCCCTCGGCGGGACTGTCGCCGGTGCTGGTCGATCGCGTCCTCAACGTCATCGGCCGGCTGCGCGAGCAGGGAACCTCGGTGCTGCTGGTGGAACAGCTGCTCGAGAAAGCACTGGCGTGTGCCGATCGTGTCTACGCGCTGGTGCAGGGCGCGATCGCGCTTCAAGCGTCGACCGGAGAAAGCGACCTCGCGCACCGGCTCGAGCGCGCCTATTTCGGCCATGAAAGCCACGCGCTCGCGTAGCGCAATCGTTCCAGTTTCTTCGGAGCCGAGTGCCACTTTGGCCAGCGTCGACCGAACGCTGGCTAGCGGAAGTAGGTCAGGAACTCCGTCGGATCGATCGCTTTCGTAATGGAGGGCTTCTCGGTCCTTTCCGGGGTCTCCTTCTTCACGACGTACATGTCGATGAGTTTCGCGCCGGAGAGATTGCGCTCCACCGTCGCTCCCGTATCCATGTTGATTGCCGACGCGCCGCAATCGTGGAAGACCACCGTACCGTAGTCCGGGAGCTGCAGCGGGGTTGGATTTCCTGGGGCGGCCGACCTCTCCATCACCCATTCCGCGGTTGCGCCGGGAATGTTGAAGGGTTGGTCG
>NZ_VKHP01000485.1 GCF_010811875.1 Bradyrhizobium uaiense | reverse complement strand
CAGAAGCTGGTCGAGAGAGTCTAGGCGATGAGCACAGCACCTTCGACAGGACAGCTTTCGCCCGGCGCCCGGGCCGTTGCAATCGCCATCGCGGCGGTGATCGCCTTCGGCGCCGTTCCGCTGCTCGGTTCCGATTATCTGATGGACGCCGTGCTGACGCCGTTCCTTGCGTTGGCGCTCGCCGCCGTCGGCCTCAACGTGCTCACCGGCTATGCCGGGCAGGTGTCGCTGGGCTCGGCCGCATTCCTCGCGGTCGGTGCCTATGCGACCTACAACCTTCATCTCCGGCTACCGCAGCTACCGCTGATCGTCGATCTGGTGCTCGCCGGCCTCGTCGCGGCCGCGATCGGCATCGTGTTCGGATTGCCTAGCCTGCGCCTGCGCGGCTTCTACCTTGCCGTGTCGACCCTGGCCGCGCAGTTCTTCGTGCAATGGGCGCTCACCAAGTTCGGCTGGTTCTCCAACGACAATCCGTCCGGCGTGATCGATGCCCCGGTGCTCAGCGTGGCCGGCTTCACCTTCACCAGCCCGGCGGGGCGCTATGTGTTCTCGCTGAGCGTCGTGGTGATCGCGACCTTGCTGACGCTGCGGCTGCTGCGCTCGCAGAGCGGCCGCAACTTCATCGCGGTGCGCGATCACGAGCTCGCGGCCAAGGTAATCGGCGTCCCGCTGTTGCGCACCAAGCTCTTGGCGTTCGGCGTCTCCTCGTTCCTGATCGGCATTGCCGGGGTGTTGTGGGCCTTCGCCTATCTGCGCACGGTCGAGCCGGCCGGCTTCAATCTCGACCGCTCATTCCAGATCCTGTTCATCATCATCATCGGCGGGCTGGCCTCGCTGCGTGGCGCGTTTCTCGGCGCCGCCTTCATCGTAGTGTTCCCGCTCGTTCTGTCGCGCGCCGGCGCGGCCTTGCTCGGCGGCGTGTTCGATTCCGGCGTGCTGGAGATGAGCCAGCGCATCGTCGTCGGCGCGCTCATCATCGCATTCCTGATCGCCGAACCGCGCGGCCTGGTCGCGCTGTGGGACCGGCTGTGGCACGCGGTCACGCGGCCGGCCGCCATCCGCAACACCTGACATTTCGTACCACTGGAGAGACCAAAGATGATTAAATCGCGATATCTGAAATTTGCCTTTGCCGCAGCGGTGGCCTCCGTGCTGGCCACAGCACCGGCGGCGCGGGCCGACGAGCAGTTCTTCCCGCTGCAAAGCTACCGGGTCGGTCCCTATGCCGCCGGCGGCACCGGCTTCTTCGGCGGCTTCATCGACTATCTCAATCTGATCAACATCCGCGACGGCGGCGTCAACGGCGTCAAGCTGACCTGGGACGAGGGCGAGACCCAGTACGAGGTCGAGCGCGGCGTCGAGGTCTATGAACGGCTGAAGGGACGGCCCGGCGTTGCCGCCTGGAATCCGCTGTCGGTCGGCATCGCTTACGCCATGATCGACCGCATCACCAAGGACAAGGTGCCGCTCATCACCATCAATCACGGCCGCACCGATTCGACCGACGGTCGCGTGTTCCCCTACGTTTTTCCGCTGCTGCTCAATCCCTACAGCGAGACCTC
>NZ_VKHP01000484.1 GCF_010811875.1 Bradyrhizobium uaiense | reverse complement strand
TGCCTGCGCTGGAAGGATGACGGTGGAAATAATGAATACACTAACCAAGTAAGCGCATAGTGCGACGACACAGCCTCTCGCTGCGTCACATCTTGGACTCGGTCGCGGTAGCGACATCGACAGTATTCCCCAGTCGAGGGATGCCAGACCGGGCGGGATATTCGCGCTCGTACGAACCGCTAACAAACGTTGTCTTCGCAATCTGATCCGCAACTGCGGCACTTATAGCAATGTCCGTCATAACCATCGCGCCAGCAATGGTAATCGGTTCGGCCGGCACCGCAACTGCCACATGAACCCATCGCGAACGCTTTTCCGGGGATAGCAGATCCTGCTGCAGTAACGGCGAGTGCTCTAGCTAGGAGCAGGATCTTTCGCCGACCTGCCATTGCGGATCTGCTCTCTCGCGCATCAACTTTAATGGCGTACGCGAAAACATGTAACACCCATATCGTTGTTAAGGCCGCTGCCGAGGCAACGATCAGGTACCAAGCCGTTCCGGCCACAAACAACGAGGAAAACCATGCGGCGACTGAGAAAAGAAATGCTTTTGCAGTGCAAACCTGGCAAGCCCCATTTTGCTCCAGAGAAATCGTCCGAGCATTTGAGCGTAGCGCATCTAGGGTCCTCCCTTGACAACTTTGACGGACGCTTCCGACAGGCATTGGCCACGATAAGCGACGACAATCTTGGTGCGCTCGGCTTTAGCCGGCGATTTGTTCTTCCACATCCCCCGGCGTGATCGTATATGATAAGTGCCAGGATCGCCGCCAATCGTATCTGCGCCGCCGGGCACTCCCAACGTAACAATCGTGCATCTCCGGCAATATGAACTGGATCACACCTGTCCGGCCAGAAGCCGCGGATGAACCGGGGTCGCGGGTTCCGACCCTCATGCAAGCCGGGGGATTTCTTGTTGGACCAATCGCAATAGTCGGTGTTGCGTGTCCCCGCAACCAACCTAAATTGCGATACCGAATCGCAGATCAGCTGCCCTAATCGGGCGGCCTTTTTGCATCCGCAGTTCTGATGGTTTCGCCCTCCCGCAACCACTCAAATTTGCGAAGGAAGCAAGTCCTGGCCAACGCCAGTCCGTGATTTTGACTTGCTCAGTAACATTCGAGGCGTAGTTGAATCGCGTACGAAAGCCGGCATCTTGCGGACCATAGCGCCGCCCCGCCCAAGACGATTGGCGCTTGCTGAGGAAGGCGCCTCTGTGCAAGACAATTCGTCTCAGAAGCGCATTAACGGGAACCGTTCTGTGACAGTCTCTCTTGATGGCGAAATTCGTGACGGCCGCCATCATTTGCAGGTCCGCGTTTATTTCGAAGATACCGACGCCGGCCAGATTGTTTATCATGCGTTTTTTTGCGCTTCATGGAACGCGGCAGAACGAATTACTTGCGCCTACTCGGAACCAATCAGCAAGGCTGCTCAACGACGCGCAGACCGATGCGCCCGGCTTTGCCTTCGTTGTCCGTTCGATGACAATCGATTTTCTAAGACCGGCGATCTTGGACGACCTGCTCGACGTCGTCACGGTCCCGCAAGAGGTGAGGGGCGCGTCGATCG
>NZ_VKHP01000483.1 GCF_010811875.1 Bradyrhizobium uaiense | reverse complement strand
TACACCGAAGATGGCAGGATGCCGATCGACAATAATCTTCTGGAGCGCGACATCAGGGTTTTTGCAACTGGCCGAAAGTGCTGGCTGTTCAGCGACACCGTCGACGGAGCCAGGGCCAGTGCCGTTGTCTACAGTCTGATGCTGACCTGCCGCGCCTCACGCGTCGAGCCGTTAGCATGGCTGCGCCACGTGCTCACCGAGTTGCCTCAGCGCGCGGTCGATGCAGATATCGACGACCTGATGCCCTTCAACTTCGCAAAAGCCGCCACGGCCTGAAATCGCCAGGCACCGTCTTCGATACCGAAGGCGAGCCGTCAACACCGCCGGCTTCAGCGTGCCGCGAAACTCGCGCTTACAAAGAACTTGGCCACGCGGCGTGCCTCTGGTTACTAGCTGCAGCACTCCCCTACTTGCCGAGTCGCAATGTCGTTGAATAGGAATCACATATGAAAACCGCCGAGCGGCTCTTTCAAGATTTCATTCAAGCGGCTGGTCTTCCCGTTGGCAATTCTGTTGTCATGCGCGAGAGAAGGCCTGAGGCCGATGCCGAGCCAAGTTGGGTCATTGCGACCGGGAATCTGCCCGACGACGCGAAGGAGCGCTATGAAAAGGCGGTGACGCGCTTGCGTGAACGGCACCCACACGTAAACTGGGGCCACGTAAAGGATCGCGAAGGCGTATGGCGAATTATCAGAGCGCTCAAGACTGCCTAAGAGGCGTGGGATAGCTATCGCGCCCGGTACGTCCGATGGATCGCGAGTGGCCTGCGATTCTGGCAACCGAGCCAAGTCACTTTGTAGGCCGAATGCTCCGTGGGAGGCGCTCAATTCGTGGGAAAGCGCTCGCGAACGCCAGGATCTCCCGCACGAGCTGCCTTGCGACCAGTACCTCGACACTCTCGGCCTGCGTCTACTTCCCACCGATCTTCTGCCACAGCCAACGCGCCACCGCGGCGGGCGAGGAGTTCGCACTGCTGCCACTGGCGCGCAAATTGGCTTCGCGCATCGTCGCAATGTCGATCCGCTCAAGGAGCGGCTTCAGCGCCTCCTGCAATGCCGCATCATGCGCGCGCCGCGGTGCCAGCAGCAGGACCGCATCATAGGGCGGGATCGCGTGCTTGGGATCGGCCAGCGTCTCCAGGTCGTATTCCTTGATCCGCCCCTCGCTGGTATAGCCCGCGATGACGTCGACGTTGCCGCTCGCCACTGCCGCATACATGAAATCCGGCTGCATCTGTCGTTGCGTGCGGAATGAGAGGCCGTAAGCCTTTTGCAGGGCGGTCCATTCGGGGCGCGAGAAGAACTCGTAGTCGCCCGCAATCGACAGCGTCGGCGCGTGCGCAGCCAGGTCAGTGATTGAATGAATACCGAGTGCATCGGCGCGCTGCCGCGGCATCACCAGCGCATAGGCGTTCTCGAAACCGAGCGCACCGAGCAGGGTGATGTCCTGCTTCGCCAGGATCTCCTTCAACTCGGCAAGCAATGTTTCGCGCGGCGGCATATCGGTGCGGTGGAACTGGTTGACCCACAGCGTGCCGGAATAATCCACATAGACGTCGATGTTGTTGGCTGCGAGCGCCTGGAAAATCACGCTGGAGCCGAGGCCTTCGCGCGTCAAGGCCTGCAATCCCGCCGCCTGCA
>NZ_VKHP01000482.1 GCF_010811875.1 Bradyrhizobium uaiense | reverse complement strand
CATGGACGATCTGTTGCGCGAGTTCCTGACGGAGAGCAGCGAGAGCCTGGATACGGTCGACAACCAGCTGGTGCAGTTCGAGCAGGATCCGAACAACGCGAAGATCCTGGATAACATTTTCCGTCTTGTGCACACGATCAAGGGGACCTGCGGCTTCCTCGGGCTGCCGCGGCTCGAGGCGTTGGCGCATGCCGGCGAGACCCTGATGGGCAAGTTCCGCGACGGCATGCCGGTGAAGGCGGAAGCCGTGACACTGATCCTGTCCTCGATCGACCGCATCAAGGAGATCCTTGGCGGGCTCGAGGCGACCGAAGCCGAGCCTGAGGGCAACGACCGCGATCTGATCGATCAGCTGGAGGCGATGGTCGAGCGCGGCATGGCCGCAATGTCAGGCTCGACGCAGTCGATGCCGGCTGCTGCCGAGGAGGACGTGCCTGTCGTCGAAGCGCCGTCGGTGCAGGCTGACATGAGCGAAGGCACGCTGGTGGTGCAGACGCTGGAGCGGCCGCTGCGTCCGGGCGAGGTCTCGCTCGACGAGCTCGAGCGCGCCTTCCGCGAGACCGAGACCGAAGTGGTCGCACCCGCGCCGGCTCCTGCCGCGAAGCCGGTGGCCGCTGTGCCTGCTGCCGCAGAGCCGGCTGAAGCCGCGAAGAAGCCGGCCCGCAAGGCCGCGGCCGAGACCGACGTCCAGGAAGGCGACAAGATCGCCAACCAGTCGATCCGGGTCAACGTCGACACCCTCGAACACCTGATGACCATGGTCTCCGAGCTGGTGCTGACCCGCAATCAGCTGCTGGAGATCTCCCGCCGCAACGAGGACACCGAGTTCAAGGTGCCGCTGCAACGGCTCTCCAACGTCACCGCCGAGCTGCAGGAAGGCGTCATGAAGACGCGGATGCAGCCGATTGGTAACGCCTGGCAGAAGCTGCCGCGCATCGTCCGCGACCTCTCCGGCGAACTCGGCAAGCAGATCGAGCTGGAGATGCACGGCGCCGACACCGAGCTCGACCGCCAGGTGCTCGACCTGATCAAGGATCCGTTGACGCACATGGTGCGCAACTCCGCCGATCACGGGCTGGAGACCACCGCCGAGCGCCTTGCCGCCGGCAAGCCCGAGCAGGGCACCATTCGCCTCAGCGCCTATCATGAGGGCGGCCACATCATCATCTGCATCGCCGACAATGGCCGCGGGCTCAACACCGAGCGGATCAAGGCCAAGGCGCTCCAGAACGGTCTCGTCACCGAGGCCGAGCTCGAGAAGATGACCGAAGCCCAGATCCACAAGTTCATCTTCGCGCCGGGCTTCTCGACCGCAGCGCAGGTGACCTCGGTATCCGGCCGCGGCGTCGGCATGGACGTGGTGCGCACCAATATCGACCAGATCGGCGGCACCATCGACATCAAGAGCGTGGCCGGCGAAGGCGCCTCGGTCACCATCAAGATCCCGCTGACGCTCGCCATCGTCTCCGCGCTGATCGTGGAAGCCGGCGGCGACCGCTTTGCCATCCCGCAGCTCTCCGTCGTCGAGCTGGTGCGGGCCCGCGCCAACTCCGAGCACCGCATCGAGCGGATCAAGGACACCGCGGTCTTGCGACTGCGCAACAAGCTGCTGCCGCTGATCCATCTGAAGAAGCTCCTGAAGATCGACGACGGCGCCACCACCACCGA
>NZ_VKHP01000481.1 GCF_010811875.1 Bradyrhizobium uaiense | reverse complement strand
TGTCGTTGTGATCGCCACCAAGGCCGGTGCTGGATTCGATCCGGCACTTCGCGGCATCGACCAGCGCGATCGAGATGCCGCCATTGCCGCTTGCCAGCACCGCGAAATGCTTGGCGTCTTTCGCGAACGGCACGCCGCGGGCGCGGCCGGAGAGGCTGCCGTCGGCGTTGAATGTCACGCGGTCCTTCGGGATTGCCGGCAGCACCGTCATCTCGCCCTCGGGAGATGCGATCTTGCCTTGCGTCAGCAGCCAGCCCGCCAGCATTGTTTCGGCCAGCGGAACAGCGATCGCATGCCGCCCGGCGACGTTGAGGACGCTGAACCCTTCAGCGAGACTGGCGCCGGAACCGCCGAGATCGTCGGGCACCCAGGAGAGCGGCAGGCCGGCTTCGGTCAGCGCCTGCCACAGCGGCGCCTTCCATGCGCCCTGCTTGTCGTGATTGATGGTTTGGGCATCCGCGAGATCGGCGAAAATCTTTTCCGCGGTCTCGGCGACGATGTTCTCACTCTCCGCCACAGCGTTCCTCGTGTTGATTGGCTTGGGCCGGCCGTTCGGCCATGCCCTGCTTGCGATGTTGTCTTGCGCTCAATGATGCGGAAAAGCCATAGCCGTGACAAGCGCTGCCCGCAGGGCCACTTGCGCGGATGGCATGAAGCCAGACGTCGTGCGCGAATTCCGCATTGTGAACTTTCGACCGCCTCGGTTTGTATGCCACGTGCGGCGATAAATTGCCCGGCGGCATCAATTCAGTCCGCCAGGTGAAACTCGATCGCCTTCCGCATCAGGTCGGCGAACTCGGTCTCCTGGGTGACCAGCGCGTCGTTCAGTCCGGCCACGCACAGCACCAGCGGCTCGTTCGATTCCGCAATCGGCGGCAGGTTCATGGCAACGGCGCCGGCACCCGGCGTGACCAGGCCGAGCGAGAAGGCGTGGCCCTTGGTGCGGACCTTCTTTAGCTCCAGCATCAGGGCCTTGATGTCGACCTGCCGATCCGGCCGGGTCTCGTTGGCGTTGATCAGGCGCACCAAGCGACGCACCTCCTTGTCCGGATAGGCTGACAGCAGCGCGTAACCCGATGCGGATCGCGCCAGCGGCCGCAGCGTGCCGGCCTTGACATAGAGCCGCATCGGCAGCCTGGCCTGAATGATATGGACATATTGCGCGCTGAGGCCGTTGCGCACCGCGAGCATGATGGTCTCCCCGGTCTTGTCGGAGAGCTCATTCATCAGATTGACCAGGCGCCCTTTCGTGAACAGCGCCGGGCTGAGCCAGTGCCCCAGCATCGAGATCCGCGGCGTCGGGATATAGGTGCGGCGGCCGGTGTCGTAGTGCAGATAGCCGAACGCCGTCATCGTGCGCATCAGCGCCGAGGTGCTGGACTGCGGGAATTTGAGGGCGGCCGCGACCTCGATGGCGGACGCCGCCCGCTGGTGCTCCTCGAAGAATTCCAGCACGTCGAACACGCGCCGCGCCGATTTGACCGCATTGTCCATCTTCGGCAGGTCGCGCGAGGTATCGCCGGGAAAATCGCGGCCGCCGAAAGACCGCGGGCCGGCGGCTGGGTCGGCCTTCGCTGCATCCTTCTTCGCCACCGGCACCGACGACGGCCCCAAGGTGATCGCGCAGATGAAGGACATGCCGATCGACGACTTCTTTGCCCGCAATGCGTTCCTGCGCGAGGACGGCCAGCTGATCCACGACATGTATCTCGTGCAGGT
>NZ_VKHP01000047.1 GCF_010811875.1 Bradyrhizobium uaiense | reverse complement strand
CGGGGCCGCGGCGGGGGGTTCCAGACGGGGGTCGGCGGCCGGTGGGGCGCAGCCGTACGGTGGGCGTCGCGGGCCAGTCCGACGGGCTGGCGGGCGCGCCGAACGAGGTCCTGATCGTCGATTTCAAGACCAACCACGCCCCGCCGACAACCGCGGCCGAGGCACCCAAGGGTTATATCCGGCAGCTCGCGCTGTACCGCGCGGTGCTGGCAAAACTTTATCCCCAAAGGATCATCCACGCCGCCCTGCTCTGGACCGAAACCCCTGAAATGATGGAGATTTCGGCCCCCGCGCTGGACGCCGGGCTGGCATAAGTTCATGTCGGCGTGAGCGAGCTTGACCCGGCAAGGGGGCGTTCATACGTTTGCCGCATGCTCCCGGGCGCGATTCTCAACCGCGCCCTTAGTCCCAACCGAACGAGGTACTGACATGGCCGTTGGCAAGGTTTCTGACGCCGATTTCGAAGCCGAAGTGCTTAAGGCGACCGGGCCGGTGGTCGTCGACTTCTGGGCCGAATGGTGTGGCCCCTGCCGCATGATTGCGCCCGCTCTCGATGAGATTTCCGGCGCGATGGGCGACAGGGTCAAGATCGTGAAGCTCAACGTCGACGAGAGCCCGAAGACCGCATCGAAGTATGGCGTGATGTCGATCCCGACCCTGATGATCTTCAAGGGCGGCGAGATGGCGTCCCGTCAGGTCGGCGCCGCTCCGAAGGCCAAGCTGCAGCAGTGGATCACCGCTGCGGTCTGATCCGTTTCGATTAGCTGGTTTGCGGAACGGCCGGCGCAAACCGGCCGTTTTGTTTTACCTGATCCACCCCGTCGCCAGCGCCGAGGCGAGTTCAGCCTGGCCATTGCGCCGCGCCAGCGCCGCCATCGCTTCGTGGTCGTACGGGATGTGGCGGAAGGTCACGTCCCAATCGCCATCAACCCGTTCGAGGATCGCGTAGCGCGCATCGGGCGAACCGGCCTCGACGACATGTGGATACGGCTTGCCGGCGCGATAACCTGGCGAGCCGACACTGCCGGGATTGACGATCAGCCTTCCGTCGCGAAGCCGCACCGCCCGCGCGGTGTGCGTGTGCGCACAGAGGATCAGCGATTGCGTCACGCCGGCCGCCCTCGCCTCGATCGATTCCAGCGAAGACATCAGGACCTCGCCGCCCGGCAGCACGGTGTCGAGCCAGTAGGTTTCATCGTCCTGCGGCGTCGCGTGACAGAGGAAAACCTCGTCGCGATAAACCGAGTTCGCCGGCAGCGTGCGCAGCCAGTCGAGATGCTTCGGCTCGAGCTGGGTATAGGTCAGCCGCTCCCAGGAGCCCATTTTCTCATGCGGACGGTCGATCAGATAGCGGTCGTGATTGCCGAGCAAATGGACGGCATCGAGCGCCATCAACATATCGATCGTCGGCCGGGCATCGAGCGGCCCGCTCACCATGTCGCCGAGATCGACGATGTCGGAAATGCCCTGCGCACGAATGTCCGACAAGACAGCTTCGAGCGCGAGATGGTTGCCGTGGATATCGGCGATCGCAGCGAAACGCATGATGTCCCGTCCTCTCTCGCCCACACCGCATCGGGGACGCGAGACCACTTATGCAGGAGGCGTGCCGTTGGCCGCAAGCACGGGACCGGCGAGGTACAGCGAGCCGGTGATCAGGATGCGCGGCGGCACCTCGTAGGCCAGCGTGGCCAACCGCTGCAAGGCGGCGTCGACGCCGCTTGCGATCTCGACGCGCATGCCGAGCGCGCGCGCGGCATCGGCCAGCTTGTCCGGCGCCATGCCGTTGTCGCGGCCGGGCACCGGCACCGCAATGATGTGGCGCGTCAAGCCAGCGAAATTGGCAAGGAACGCATTGGCATCCTTGTTGGCCATCATGCCTGCGATCACGACCAGCGGCCGCGACACGCGTTCCTCGAGATCGCCGAGCGCCGCGGCTGCAACACGGCCGCCCTCGGCGTTGTGGCCGCCATCGAGCCAGACCTCGGAGCCCTGCGGCCCCTGGCAGACCAGGCTGCCTGAGACCAGCCGCTGCATCCGCGCCGGCCATTCTGCGTTGACGATGCCGGCCTCATAGGCTGCGATACTGAGCTTGAAGGTGTCGATCGCACGCAACGTCGCGATCGCAAGGCCTGCATTGTCGAACTGGTGACGGCCGAACAGCTTTGGCGCAGCAAGATCCATCAAGCCGCGCTCGTCCTGATAGACCAACCGGCCGCGCTCGACGCCAACGTGCCATTGCTGGCCGGCCGCATGCAGCGGCGCGCGCATGCGATTCGCCTCCGCCTCGATCACGGCCATCGCCTCCGGCGCCTGCTCGGCGCACACCACCGGCACCTTGCGCTTGATGATCGCGGCCTTCTCGCCGGCGATCGCCGTCAGATTGTCGCCGAGGAATTCCATGTGATCCATGCTGACCGGCGTGATCACCGCGGCGAGCGGCGTCTCGACCACATTGGTCGAATCCAGCCGGCCACCGAGGCCGACCTCGAGCAGCGCGACATCGGCCGGATGCTTTGCGAACAGGCAGAACGCAACAGCGGTTTCCATCTCGAAGATGGTGATGGGATTGCCGGCGTTGATGCGCTCGCAATGCTCGAACGTTTCGCGCAGCTCGTCGTCTCCGACCAGCTTGCCGCCGCCTTTCGCGCCCAGCCGGTAGCATTCGTTGAGCCGCACCAGATAGGGCGAGGTGAAGACGTGCACCCGCAGGCCTGATGCTTCGAGAATCGCGCGCAGATAGGCAACGGTCGAGCCCTTGCCGTTGGTGCCGGCGACATGGATCACCGGCGGCAGCTTGCGCTCGGGATGATCGAGCCGCTCCATCAGACCGCGCATGCGATCGAGGCTGAGATCGATGCGCTTCGGATGCAGCGCCGATATCCGCGCGATCAACGCCTCGAACGAGGGTTGCGATGGGGCCGCGCTTGCGGTCACGCGTGCGGCGCGGCCGGCACCGTCTCAGGTGCCGTGACGATCTGGGCCGGCTCGGTGACCGCGGCCGTGGGCTTCGATGCGGTCTCGAGCGCCGGCGCCTTGGTCAGCAGGCGGCACAGCCGCGCCAGCGTCGCCTTCATCTCGTGGCGGTGCACGACCATGTCGACCATGCCGTGCTCGCGCAGATATTCGGCGCGCTGAAAACCTTCCGGCAGCTTCTCGCGGATGGTCTGCTCGATCACGCGCGCGCCGGCAAAGCCGATGAGCGCGCCGGGTTCGGCGATCTGGATGTCGCCGAGCATCGCGTAGGACGCGGTGACGCCGCCGGTGGTCGGATTGGTCAGCACCACGATGTACGGTTGCTTCGCCTCGCGCAGCATCTGCACGCCGACCGTGGTGCGCGGCATCTGCATCAGCGACAGGATGCCTTCCTGCATCCGCGCGCCGCCCGATGCGGCGAACACGATGAAGGGCGACTTCTTCTCGACCGCGAGCTCGAGCCCGCGCACCATCGCTTCACCGGCGGCCATGCCGAGCGAGCCGCCCATGAAGTCGAAATCCTGCACCGCGACCACGACGCCGGCGCCCTCGAGCTTGCCGTAGCCGACCTTGATCGCATCGTTCAGCCCGGTCTTGGTGCGGGCGTCCTTGATGCGGTCGACATATTTGCGCTCGTCACGGAATTTCAGCGGATCGGCCGTCACATCGGGCAGCGCGACGTCGAACCAGGTTTCGTTGTCGAAGATCGACTTCAGCCGCGCCACCGCGCCCATGCGCATGTGGTAGTTCGAGCCGGGGATCACGAACTGGTTGGCCTCGACGTCCTTGTAGAACACGAGCTGCCCGGAATCCGGACATTTGATCCAGAGATTCTCCGGCGTCTCGCGCCGCAGGATGTTGCGAATCTTCGGCCGGACGACGTTGGTGAGCCAATTCATGGTTCGCTCCGAAATGCGGATCGGTTCCGCACCAGCTGGATATATGGCGGGCCGGGCGAACCCGGCAAGCCGCCACTAGCGGCCTTGTTGCCGCAAAATGTGGCTTATTCAGCGGCCTGCTTGGCGCCCCGGACCCCCTGCGCCAGTGCGGACACCAGGTCCGCCACCGCGCTCACGGTCTTCGGCGTCGCGCGGCCTTCGGCATCGAGGCTGCCCTTCAGGGCGTCGACCAGCGCAGTGCCGACCACGGAGCCATCGGCGTTCTCGGCGATCGCACGCGCCGCTTCCGGAGTTCGGATGCCGAAGCCGACACAGACCGGTAGGGCGGTGTGCCGCTTGATGCGCGCCACGGCCGCTCCGACGACCTTCGAATCGGCTGCGGCGCTGCCGGTGATTCCGGTGACCGCGACGTAGTAGACAAAGCCCGAGGTATTCGCGAGCACCGCCGGCAGGCGCTTGTCGTCGGTGGTCGGCGTCGCCAGCCGGATGAAGTTCAGGCCGGCCTTGATCGCGGGGATGCAGAGCTCGGTGTCTTCCTCCGGCGGCAGGTCGACGATGATCAGGCCATCGACGCCGGCGGTTTTGGCATCGGCCAGGAAGCTGTCGACGCCGTAGATGTAAATCGGATTGTAGTAGCCCATCAGCACGATCGGCGTGGCGTTGTCCTCCTTGCGGAAGTCGCGGACCATCGCCAGCGTCTTGCGCAAGGTCATTCCGCCCTTGAGCGCGCGCAGACCGGCCGCCTGGATCGACGGGCCGTCGGCCATCGGGTCGGTGAACGGCATGCCGATCTCGATGACGTCGGCGCCGGCCTTCGGCAGCGCCTTGAGGATGTCGAGCGAGGTTTTCGGGTCGGGATCGCCGGCCATCACGAAGGTGACGAAAGCGGAGCGGCCCTGTTGCTTCAGCTCGGCGAAACGTGCGTCGATACGGGTGCTCACTTCTGCCTCGCCTTCAAGATGTCGCCGACCTGCGGCACGTCCTTGTCGCCACGGCCCGAAAGGTTGACCACCATCAAATGATCCTTCGGCCGCTGCGGCGCGAGTTCGGACAATTTCGCGATGGCGTGCGCGGATTCCAGCGCCGGGATGATGCCCTCCAGGCGCGACAGCAGCTGGAACGCGGCCAAAGCCTCCTCATCGGTCGCCGAGAGATATTTCACGCGGCCGGTCTCATGCAGCCAGGAATGCTCGGGGCCGATGCCGGGATAGTCGAGCCCGGCCGAGATCGAATGTGCTTCCTCGATCTGGCCGTCGGCGTCCATCAACAGATAGGTGCGGTTGCCGTGCAGCACGCCGGGGCGCCCGCCGGCGAGCGAGGCGGCATGCAGCTGCGTCAGCCCGTGACCGGCGGCCTCGACGCCGAAAATCTCGACCGAGGGATCGTCGAGGAACGGATGGAACAGGCCCATCGCATTGGAGCCGCCGCCGATGCAGGCAATCAGCGAATCCGGCAGGCGGCCCTCGGCCTCCTGCATCTGCGTGCGGGTCTCGTGGCCGATGATCGACTGGAAATCGCGCACCATCATTGGGTAGGGATGCGGGCCCGCCACCGTGCCGATGCAATAGAAGGTGTTGTGCACGTTGGTGACCCAATCGCGCAGCGCGTCGTTCATCGCGTCCTTCAGCGTGCGCGCGCCGGACTGCACCGGGACGACCTTGGCGCCGAGCATCTCCATGCGGATCACGTTCGGCTGCTGCCGCTCGACGTCGACCGCGCCCATATAGACCACGCATTCGAGCCCGAACCGCGCGCACAGCGTCGCCGTCGCCACACCATGCTGGCCGGCGCCGGTCTCGGCGATGATGCGCTTCTTGCCCATGCGGCGCGCGACCATGATCTGGCCGAGCACGTTGTTGACCTTGTGCGAACCGGTGTGGTTGAGCTCCTCGCGCTTCAGATAGATCTTGGCGCCGCCGAGATGCTCGGTGAGCCGCTCGGCGAAATACAGCGGCGAGGGCCGGCCGACATAGTCCTTCAGATAGACGTTCATCTCGGCCTGGAACGCCGGATCGGCCTTGGCGTCGGCATAGGCCTTTTCGAGATCGAGGATCAGCGGCATCAGCGTTTCGGCGACGAAGCGTCCGCCGAAAATGCCAAAATGCCCGCGCTCGTCGGGACCGCTGCGGAAGGAATTGGGAAGGTTTGGATTCATCGAACCATCAGTTCTTCATGCCGCATCGCGGCTGTTTCCGCTCCCTCGCCCCGCTCTTGCGGGGAGAGGGTTGGGGTGAGGGGTTTCTCCACTTGCTCGATCATCGTTGCGGCGCCCCTCACCCGCCCGCGCGGTGCGCGGTCGACCTCTCCCCGTGAACGGGGAGAGGTGAAGTGGAGTCGGTTGCGCGTGCGGCGCGAATGAAGGCGCGGATCAGCTCGGGATCCTTGACGCCGGGCGTGCGCTCGACGCCCGACGAAACGTCGACCCCGCCGGCGCGGGTGACGCGGACAGCCTCAGCGACGTTCTCGGCGTTGAGGCCGCCGGAGACCATGTAGGGCAGCGCGAGATCGAGATTCTCCAACACGTGCCAATCGAACGGAGCGCCGAGCCCGCCCGGCCGCGTCGCATCCTTCGGCGCGCGCGCATCGAACAGGATGCGGTCGGCGACGCCGGCATAGCCCGGCAGTGGCGCGAGATCGGCTGAGGTCTCGACCGGCAGCGCCTTCATCAGCGGCAGGCCGAACTTCTGCTTGAGATCACGCAGCCGCGCCGTGGTCTCCTTGCCGTGCAATTGCAGGATATCCGGCCGCAGCGTCTCGATGATGTTCTCGATGGTCGCGTCGTCGGCATCGACGGTCAGCGCGACCTTCACGGCGCGGCCCTTGGCCTGTTTGCCAAGCTCGCGCGCGGTCTCCAGGCTGATATGGCGTGGCGAGGGCGGAAAAAACACGAACCCCACCATGTCAGCCCCGCCCTCAAGCGCGACGTCGAGCGTCTCGCGCGTGGACAGGCCGCAGATTTTGACGAGCAGGGGCATGGTCTCGAAACGGGTCTCTCAAAACGGGTTTTCGGGCGGCCGGAACAGGGGCCTACCCGGGACCGACGGGCCGGGTTCTACAACGTCGCGCCCTGCTTGTCTCGCCCGGCAGACCCGTAAAAGCCCAGCTGGGCCGGGGCCGAACGACGCTGCGCGTCGTCCCGGGAGGCGGCGGCCCTGAGGTCGGCGAGCTCCGTGCGGACGTGACGGGCGTCGGCCTCGTGCTGCCGGGCGGCGCGGCGCCAGCGCCCCTGCCGGAACCAGGTCGCGATGCCGCCGGCGATCACGCCGAGGATGGCCGAGGCGATGATGACGACGAACAGCGGCAGTGTGACCGCAACCGTCGGCGTCACAGAGTTGAAGGGGTCGAAAGACACCGTCACCCAGTGACGGTTGGCGACTGCAAAGATGACGAAGATCAGTCCGAGCGGAATGACGACGACTGCCGTGAAGAACTTTCGCATGACCATCTCTCGCAGCGATGGAGAAGGTGCGGGCACATCACCCGCAGCACGGCGAACGCCTGTCGTCGCGCCTTAGGTGTCGGCCTTGTCAGGCGTCAGCTTTGGGCGCGTCGATCCTGGAGGCACCAGCCTCAGCCTCGTCGCGATTGAGACGCTCGCGCATTTCCTTGCCGGTCTTGAAGAACGGCACGCTCTTCTGGTCGACCGGCACATGCTCGCCGGTGCGTGGATTACGACCGGCACGAGCCGGGCGATGCTTCACCGAGAAAGCGCCAAAACCACGCAGCTCGACGCGGTCGCCACGCGCCAGCGCCGCGACGATTTCATCGAGAATCGCATTCACAATATTCTCGACATCCCGCTGATAGAGGTGCGGGTTGTGCTCGGCGATACGCTGAACAAGTTCGGATTTAATCATCGAAAGTGGGATCCGGGCTCTTGCGGAAACCCATTTCCGTGAAAATGCCGTGCACTGTCAAGACGCTAAATCGATTTAGGACGCCGTGAAATCGCGTGACAAATAGCCCAATTGGGGCATGCACCGATTCCCGCAGAGCGGGAATAGCCTGATGAGCACGCCCAAGCACGCACAGGACGACCGACTAGTTGGTTCCTCCGGGGGCCCACAGCGCCAGCATGCCGTCGAGCCCGAAACGGTCGACCGCCTGGGCCATGCCGCCCTGCTCGATCCGCCGCGCGATGGCGCCAAGGCCGAACGCATCGAGCGTCATCGACGCCGCGCTGCGCAGGAAGGTCAGGTCGCCGAACCGCGGATTAAGCTTGTAATTGCGCACCGGCAGGTCGCTTTTGATCTTCTTCTCCGCGACCAGCCAAGCGATCGCGGTCTTCTCGTCCCCGAGCTGATCGATCAGCTTGAGATCGACCGCCTGCCGGCCGGTGAAGACGCGGCCGTCAGCAACCTTCTCCAGCAGGGCATCGTCCATGCCGCGCCGCTCCTTCACCAATCCACGGAACCAGGCATAGGAATCCTTGACCAGACCCTCGATCGCGGCGCGGGCCTCGGGGCTGGTCGGCTCCAAGCCATTGGGTGCGGCCTTCAGCGGGGAGGATTTGATCTCCTCCATTTTCACGCCGACGGTCTTGAGCAATTCCGAAACGTTCGGAAACTGGAACAGCACGCCGATCGAGCCGACCAGCGAGGTCTGCTGCGCGACGATATGATCGGAGGCGATCGCCGTGATGTAGCCGCCCGAGGCCGCCAGGCCCTCGACCACGACGACCAGCGGCTTCTTCGCCTTCAGCTGCATCAGCGAGTCGTAGAGCTGCTCGGAGCCCGCGGTGGTGCCGCCGGGCGAATTGATGTGCACGACAACCGCCGCATAGCTCGACTTGCCGAGCCGCTCCAGCGCCTCGACGCGCTCCTGGTCGCTGCGGATCAGTCCATCGATGTTGATCCGCGCGATCGCGTTCGAGGTCGAGAAGCTGCCGCGGCCGCCGGCGGCGATCACACCCACGCCGACGATCGCCGCGATCGCAATGACCGCAGCGGCGACGCGCCAGAACGTCAGCTTGCGCCTGATACGACGGCGGTCGACGATCACATCTGAATCCAGCGACATCCGATCTCTCCAGAATAGTCAGCGCGCAATCCGCGCGTTTTGCAGTCGCAGCGTCACTATCTGCTTAGCCAAATACATCAATTGCGGCGCAATTTGAAGAAAACAAGGCCCGCCGCATTTTGCGCTACGTCCTAACCTCCCCTTGAAAGGGGAGGTCGCGTTGCTCGCCAGAGCAAAGCGGGTGGGGATCTTCTCTCTCCGCATACAGCATCGCGTGCGGCTGACCCCCATCCCGACCTTCCCCCTTTCAGGGGGAAGGGGAAGGAAGACGGACCTGTAGCTACTCAAACAAAAGGGCCCCGGCTTGCGCCGGGGCCCCAATTGCTCGCCTCAATCGGCGATGACTTACTTGTCGGTACCGCGGTTCTTCAGCGCGGTGCCGAGGATGTCGCCAAGCGTCGCTCCCGAATCGGAGGAGCCGTACTGCGCGATGGCTTCCTTCTCTTCGGCGACTTCGAGCGCCTTGATCGAGACCTGCACCTTGCGGGCCTTCTTGTCGAACTGGATGACGCGGGCATCGACCTTCTCGCCGACGGCGAAGCGCTCGGCGCGCTGGTCGTTGCGATCGCGGGCCAGCTCGGACCGCTTGATGAAGGTGGTGAACTCGGTGCCCGAAATCCGGACCTCGATGCCGCTCTCCTTCACTTCGAGCACTTCGCAGGTCACGACCGCGCCCTTCTTGACGTCGCCCGGCTCGGCGAAGGGGTCGCCTTCGAGCTGCTTGACGCCGAGCGAGATACGCTCCTTCTCGACATCGACATCGAGCACCACGGCCTTGACCATGTCGCCCTTCTTGAAGTTGTCGATGACCTGCTCGCCCGGAAGCTTCCAGTCGAGGTCGGAGAGGTGGACCATGCCGTCGACGTCGCCGTCGAGACCAAGGAACAGACCGAACTCGGTCTTGTTCTTGACCTCGCCTTCGACGGTCGAGCCGACCGGGAACTTCTCGACGAAGACTTCCCAGGGATTGCGCATGGTCTGCTTGAGACCGAGCGAGATGCGGCGCTTGACCGAATCCACTTCCAGCACCTGCACTTCGACTTCCTGCGAGGTCGAAACGATCTTGCCGGGGTGCATGTTCTTCTTGGTCCACGACATCTCGGAGACGTGGATCAGGCCTTCGATGCCCGGCTCGAGCTCGACGAACGCGCCGTAGTCGGTGATGTTGGTGACGCGGCCGGTGAAGCGCGCACCCAGCGGGTACTTGGCTTCGATGCCCTGCCACGGATCGTCCAGCAGCTGCTTCATGCCGAGCGAGATGCGGTGCGTCTCGTGGTTGATCTTGATGATCTTGACCTTCACGGTCTGGCCGATGGTCAGCACCTCGGTCGGGTGGTTGACGCGGCGCCAGGCGATATCGGTCACGTGCAGCAGGCCGTCGATGCCGCCGAGATCAACGAATGCACCGTAATCGGTGATGTTCTTGACCACGCCGTCGATCACCTGACCCTCTTCGAGGTTCTGCACCAGCTCCTGGCGCTGCTCGGCGCGGGTCTCTTCGAGAACCGTGCGGCGCGACACCACGATGTTGCCGCGGCGGCGGTCCATCTTGAGGATCTGGAACGGCTGCGAGTTGTTCATCAGCGGCGCGACGTCGCGGATCGGGCGAATGTCGACCTGCGAGCGCGGCAGGAAGGCCACCGCACCGTCGAGGTCGACCGTGAAGCCGCCCTTGACCTGGTTGAAGATGACGCCGTTGACCTTTTCGTTGTTCTGGAACGCCTTCTCGAGCTTGCCCCAGCTTTCTTCGCGGCGCGCCTTGTCGCGCGACAGCACGGCTTCGCCGAGCGCATTCTCGATGCGGTCGAGGAACACCTCGACTTCGTCACCGACCTTCAGGTCGCTTTCACGGCCGGGGCCGGCGAATTCGCGCAGCGCGACGCGGCCTTCGGTCTTCAGGCCGACGTCGATGACGGCCATGTCCTTCTCAATTGCAACCACCTTGCCCTTGATGACCGAGCTTTCCTGCAGGTTGCCGCCGGCAAAGGACTCATCAAGCATCGCCGCGAAGTCGTCGCGGGTCGGGGTGTAAGAAGACGCAGAATTCGAAACCATTTGATCTCCAGTGCGGGATCTTGCCGGCAGTTCGGGTTGATGGGCGCACCGCGCGTGAAGTGTCAGGGTTCCGCAAACCCTGACGGCCGCTCATTGCAGGAGGTGCAACAGCGGGCCGGCAGCAAAACTGCACGTTCGGTACATTTGATTGATCCGGAGCCTGACTGGTAAATATCGACTGCAAGACCTGGGAGCGGGCGTTCCTCCAGATGCGGCAAGGGCTAAAACCCATCGCCGGCCCGCTCAGACACGGCCTCGACATGGTCGATGGTGCTCCGAACGGCGCTGATATAGCCCCGCGAGCTGCTTTCGGCAAGCAGGAAATGCCCCATTTTGCTGGGCTTTCGGGCCTAAAGGGCCCTCCGATGCCGACGATTTCGGCGCTTGTCTAGCGCTTGGCGCGCACCGCCTCGACGATCGCGATGGCGGCGCGGACGCCGGCCTCGATGTCGAGGTTGGAATTGTCCAGCGTGTGGGCGTCCGCAGCCGGCCGCAACGGCGCAATCGCCCGGTTCTGGTCCCGCTCGTCGCGCTTGAGGATGTCCGCCAGCACCGCCTCCTCGTCGGCATCCTCGCCGCGGGCACGCGCCTCCAGCGTGCGCCGCCGCGCCCGCACGCGGGGGTCGGCGACCACGAAGATCTTCACGTCGGCATCCGGGCAGATCACCGTGCCGATGTCGCGTCCATCCAGCACCGCACCGGGCGGATCGGCGGCGAACTGGCGCTGGAAGTTCACCAGCGCCTCACGCACATTTGGAAAGGCCGAGACAACCGATGCGCCCTCGCCGACCTTCTGGGTCTTCAGAATCGGGTTGCCGAATTTCTCGGGGTCGAGCTCGAGCGCGACGGTCACGGCCAGCGCCTCATCGTTGAGGTCGGCGCCCTGCGCCATCATCGCGTAAGCCACCGCGCGGTAGATCACGCCGGTGTCGAGATGGCGATAGCCGTAGTGGTGGGCGAGCCGCTTGCCGAGCGTGCCCTTGCCGGAGGCGGCGGGTCCGTCGATGGCGATGATCATGCGAAGTCAGCTCCGAGTGCGCGCATCATCGGAATGAAATCCGGGAAACTGGTGGCGATGAAGGCGGTGTCGTCGACCTTCACCGGCCGATCCGAAGCGCAGCCCATCACCAGCGCCGACATCGCAATGCGATGATCCATATGGGTGGCGACGAGACCGCCACCCGGAACGTGGCCGCGGCCCTCGACGATCAGATCGTCGCCGGAAACCTCGACCTTGACGCCGTTGACGCGCAGCATGTCCGCGGTCGCTTCGAGACGATCGGATTCCTTGACGCGCAGCTCCTGCAGGCCGCGCATGATCGTGGTGCCTTCGGCAAACGCAGCCGCAACCGCCAGCACCAGATATTCGTCGATCATCGACGGCGCGCGCTCCGGCGGCACCTCGACGCCTTTCAGCTTCGAGGCACGCACGCGCAATTGCGCCATCGGCTCGCCGGCATCGCCGCGCACGCCGCTCTCCTCGATCGAGGCGCCCATTTCGCGCAGCGTCGTGAACAGGCCGGTGCGCAGCGGATTGGTCATCACGTCGGAGAACACGACGTCGGACCCTTCGACGATCAGCGCCGCCACGATCGGGAACGACGCCGAGGACGGATCGGCGGGCACCACGACCCCTGCGCCGTGCAGCTCGGGCTCGCCGTTGAGCGAGATCCTGCGGCCATGGCTGCCCTCGTTTTCGGAGGAGATCTCGGCGCCGAAATGCTTCAGCATCAGCTCGGTGTGGTCGCGGCTCGCCTCCTGCTCGATCACGGTGGTGATGCCGGGCGCGGACAGGCCCGCCAGCAGCACCGCAGACTTGATCTGGGCCGAGGCGACCGGAGTCTTGTAGACGATCGGCACCGGATAGCGGGCGCCATGCAGGGTGAGCGGCAGCCGGCCGCCCTCCCCGATATCGCTGGTCCGGGCGCCCATCAGCTCCAGGGGGTCGAGGATCCGGCGCATCGGGCGGGAGCGCAGCGAGGCGTCGCCGTCGAAAATGGCCGCGATCGGACAGCCGGCCACCGCGCCCATCACCAGCCGGCAGCCGGTGCCGGAATTGCCGAAATCGAGCGGAGCAGCCGGCTGGGCGAAGCCGCCGACGCCTACGCCTGCGACCGACCAGGTAAACGGCGCCGTCCGCTCCACCCTGGCGCCGAGCGCGCGCATGGATTTGGCGGTATTGAGGACGTCTTCGCCCTCCAGAAGGCCGGAAATCCGGGTTTCGCCGACCGAAAGCGCTCCCAGGATCAGGGCACGGTGGGAAATCGATTTATCGCCGGGAACGCGGACCTTGCCGGCCAGGGGGCCGCAGGCGCGCGATTCCAGCGGGGTCGGGGTGTCAGAATGGGCCAAGATTGTGTCCTCTCGCGCCGCGGCAGGTATCACATAGGCAACACCGCGTCACGCGCCCGTCACTTGCGCGCAAACCGCTATTGACAGCGGCTGCTCAACTAGCCAAGTGAAGCACCGTTTTTCAGCAAAATTCTGGGATGACCACGTTGGCTAAGTCCGAGCTCGGAACCAAGCGCATTTGCCCGACCACGGGCAAGAAGTTCTACGACCTCAACAAGAATCCGGTGATTTCGCCCTACACCGGCGAGGTCGTGCCGATCGCGCCGGTCGCCCCGCCGCGGGGACGCGGCGCGCCCGTGAATTCGCCGGCAACCGCAGCCGAGCCCGAGGCGGCCGAGACCGAAGAAATGGTCTCGCTCGAGGAGGCCGATGCCGAGGAGAACACCGGGAAGGTCAAGGCCCAGGTTCCCGAATCCGAGGACGATATCGAGGTCGATGAGACCATCGACGACGATGACGACGACGATTCGACCTTCATCGCCGACGAGGAAGAGGGCGATGAGGACGTGACCGACATCATTGGTGACGTCGGCGGTGACGAAGAGACTTGAGATCGGCGCCGATCTATGATCAACGGTGCTCCCGCGCGAGTCGTTTAGGCCGCGGGGACCGGGATTGATCCCCCAGGATCATCCCAACTGGATAAGGGGCCATAGCTCAGCTGGGAGAGCGCTTGCATGGCATGCAAGAGGTCGGCGGTTCGATCCCGCCTGGCTCCACCAGCCTTCGCTGGCTTCGCCAGCTTCGGCTCGGCAAGCCCTATCGCAGCGAAGGCTGCCGCGGCGTAGCCCGAAGGGCGAAGCCGGGCTCTCACCGAATTCAAATGCGTTAGCATGCTCCCCATTCGCCGCGCGGGGAGCGTCATGAAATACGTCTACATTCTCGAAAGCCTCGACGGCCTGCACTTCTACGTCGGTATCACAGACGACCTGCGAGCTCGACTGGCCAAGCACAATGCTGGCGAGGTGCCCCATACATCCAAATATGGGCCTTGGCGGCTGAAGACTTACGTCGCCTTCAGCGACGAGAAGCAGGCCGCTGCTTTTGAAAAATATCTGAAGTCAGCATCCGGCCGCGCCTTCGCCAAGAAACGCCTCTCGCGCAGCGCGACGGTCTGCGCCCCGCCCTTTTGATCCAGAACAAAGCCCGGCGGTCCATTGGCTGCTACCCTGTCCGGCGCCAACGGACGCCAAGCCATGAGCAATTCCACCTGGACGGAATTCTTGCGGTGCCCCAGGTGCCAGCGCACGGGCCATGCCCAGCTTTCGGAAGTCACCCCCTTCAGAAACCGGATCGATCTGATCCCGGAGGGCTTCGAGATTCGTCGCGACGAGCGCAGCAGCGATTTCCAGCGCGCAACTTGCAGAGTGCCGGTGCTGCCATGACGGCCGCGCGGCGTGCCACGCCCCCTACTCTCCCAGCACCGCATTGAGCCGGTCGCGCAGCGCGACGATCTCGTCCTTCATCGCCAGCAATTCGCCGACCGTGCAGTCCGAGGCCGCGAGGATCGATTGCGGGACGGCCTTGGCCTTTTCGCGCAGCGCGTGTCCCTGCGATGTCAGCGCGATCAGCACCACCCGCTCGTCCTCGGTACTGCGGGTCCGCTTGATCAGCTCCGCCGCCTCCAGGCGCTTCAGGAGCGGCGTCAGCGTGCCGGAATCCAGGAACAGCCGCTCGCCGAGGTCCTTCACCGGCACGTCGTCGCGCTCCCACAGCGCCAGCATCACCAGATACTGCGGATAGGTCAGCCCGAGCCGGTCGAGCAGCGGCTTGTAGACGCGGTTGAAGGCATGCGCGGTCGAATAGACCGCAAAGCAGATCTGGTTGTCGAGCCGCAGCGCCTGATCCGCCGCCGTCTGTTTCCTGACCATGATCGTCATCGAATCCATCTCGTTTCCGGGTCATTCTGGGCTCACGGGACCGCGAATTCAATTGCGAACAATTAAATGTGAGGCCGCATAATTTATATTGTGCACAATTCGATTGCGTGCGATACACGGGCCGTCGAATTCAAACCCAATCCTTCAAGCCCACGTCCAAAACCAAGGGAGACCACGATGTCTGTGAACGTGCTCTACAAGACCAGCGCCAAGGCAACCGGCGGCCGCGACGGCCATGCGGCAACCCTCGACGGCGCGCTCGACGTCAAGCTCACCACCCCGAAGGAGCTCGGTGGCGGCGGTGGCGCCGGCAACAATCCGGAGCAGCTGTTCGCGGCGGGCTACGCCGCCTGTTTCATCGGCGCCATGAAGTTCGTGGCCTCGCAGGGTGGCCCCAAAGTTCCCGCCGACGCCGCGGTGACCTCGACGGTCGGCATCGGCCCGCGCTCGGAAGGCGGTTTCGGCCTCGCCATCGACCTCGCGGTCTCGCTGCCCGGCCTGTCCCGCGCGGACGCCGAGGCGCTGGTCGAGAAGGCCCACCAGGTGTGCCCCTATTCCAACGCCACCCGCGGCAATGTCGACGTCAAGCTGAGCGTCGTCTAATTCCACATCGCGCAATGGTCCGCCACGATACGTGGCGGACCATTGCTTTTCGGATGCCAGTTCGCTTGGCGAACGCACACGCCGCCTGCTGCATGGGCTTGCGCCGACGGAAGCATTGCTGCTCCGCCTGAAGACCGTTAGCTCTGGGACCCTCGTTTTCCGATCCCAACTGAGCGAAGGTTGTTTCCATGAATACCCCAGCAGCCACGGGCGCGATGACCGGACTGCGCGTGATCGATCTGACGCGCGTGCTCGGCGGCCCGTATTGCACCCAGATTCTCGCCGACCACGGCGCCGACGTGATCAAGGTCGAGCCGCCCGCCGGCGACGAGGTGCGCGACTGGGGCCCTCCCTTCCACGAGGAGGACGCGGCCTATTTCGTCGGCATCAACCGCAACAAGCGCTCGATCGGCCTCGACCTCGCCTCCGAGGGAGGGCGCGCGGTGCTGATGAAGATGCTCGAGACCGCCGACGTGCTGATCGAGAACTTCAAGCCGGGCACGCTCGACAAATGGGGCATCGGCAACGACGTGCTGCGCGCGAAATTTCCGCGCCTCGTGCATTGCCGGATCTCCGGCTTCGGCGCCGACGGTCCGCGCGGCGGCAATCCCGGCTATGACGCGATCATCCAGGCGATGACCGGCATGATCGCCGCCACCGGCTCGCCGGAGAGCGGCCCGATGCGCATCGGCGTGCCGCTGGTCGATATCACCACCGGGCTCTATGCGGCGATCGGCATCCTGATGGCGCTGTCGGAGCGCCAGCGCTCGGGGCTCGGCCAGTTCATCGAGACCACGCTGTACGAGACGGGTCTGGCGATCATGCATCCGCACACCGCGAACTATTTCATGCATGGCAAGCCGCCGTCGCTCACCGGCAACGAGCATCCGAACCTCGTGCCCTATGCGATCTTCCCGACCAAGACCGACAACATCTTCATCGGCGTCGGCAATGACGGCACCTTCCGCAAGCTCGCCAAGGAAATCGGCAAGCCCGAGCTCGGCACCGATCCGCGCTTTGCCCGCAACAAGGACCGCATCGCCAACCGCGATGCGCTGCGGGCCGAGCTTGCCGCGGTGTTCAGCCAGCACGAGGCCGAGCCGCTGTGCAATCGGCTGCTCGCCGCCGGCCTGCCGGCGGGCCCGGTGCAGAAGATCGACCAGGCGTTGACCAATCCGCACACGATCCATCGCGGCGACGTCATCGAGAAGGATTGGTACAAGGGCGTCGCCTCGCCGATCCGCCTCGAACGCACCAAGCCGAGCCTGCGCCGCACGCCGCCGAAGTTCAGCCAGCACGCTGCGGAGGTGCTGGGCGAGTTCGGCTACTCCAGGGATGAGATCACCGGCCTGGTTGAAAAGGGCGTGGTCTGTGGTCCCCAGCGCAAGCGCTGACCGCGTATTCGAGCGAAGCCTGTCCCGCATTTGATGCGGGGCAGGCGCCGGCTCAAACCGGCGACTACACGTCAGTCCTGCGGTGCAACGTCGCGTCCGGCGTGGCACCGCACGGCGCCGGCTGCTATCTCCGCCTTTTTTACCGCTTCCCTTTGTCGCGGCTTCCCCCCTACGATGGCTTTCGTTTATACGGTCATTTGAACGTCATCCGGCGCTGATAACGCGCGCAACGAAAGATGACGTTCCAACCGGGAGGGGCTTTTGATGATTTTTCGACGACTTGGCGCTGCCGCTGTAGCCGCCGCTACGCTCGCATTCGCGTCGCCTGCATTTGCGGTGACCGAGATTCAGTGGTGGCACGCGATGACCGGCGCCAACAATGACGTCATCGTCAAGCTGGCCAACGACTTCAACGCCTCGCAATCCGACTACAAGGTGATCCCGACCTACAAGGGCGGCTACGCCGACACCATAAACGCCGGCATCGCCGCATTCCGCGCCGGCAACGCGCCGCACATCATGCAGGTGTTCGAGGTCGGCACCGCGACGATGATGGCCGCCACCGGCGCCGTCAAACCGGTCTACAAGCTGATGGCCGATGCCGGCGAGAAGTTCGATCCGAGCGCCTATCTGCCCGCGATCACCGGCTACTACTCGACCTCCAAGGGCGAGATGCTGTCGTTCCCCTTCAACTCGTCGTCGACGGTGATGTGGGTCAATCTCGACGCGCTGAAGAAGGCCAACATCGCGGAGATCCCGAAGACCTGGCCGCAAGTGTTCGAGGACGCCAAGAAGCTGAAGGCGGCCGGCTACACCACCTGCGGCTTCTCCGGCTCGTGGGTCACCTGGGTCAATCTCGAGCAGCTGTCGGCCTGGCACAACGTGCCGCTCGCCAGCAAGGCCAACGGCCTCGACGGCTTCGACACCGTGCTCGAATTCAACGGCCCGCTCCAGGTCAAGCATCTCGAGAACCTGGTCGAGCTGCAGAAGGACAAGACCTACGACTATGCCGGCCGCACCAACACCGGCGAAGGCCGTTTCACCTCGGGCGAATGCCCGATCTACCTGACCTCGTCGGCATTCTTCGGCAACGTCAAGGCGCAGGCCAAGTTCAACTTCACCGCAGCGCCGATGCCCTATTATCCCGACGCCAAGGGCGCGCCGCAGAATTCGATCATCGGCGGCGCCTCGCTCTGGATCATGGGCGGCAAGTCGGCCGAGGAATACAAGGGCGTGGCCAAGTTCCTGACCTTCCTGTCGGACACCGACCGCCAGATCTGGATCCACAAAGCCTCGGGCTATCTGCCGATCACCAAGGCCGCCTATGCCAAGGCCAAGGAAGAGGGCTTTTACAAGGACCAGCCCTACCTCGAGACCCCGCTGCTCGAGCTCACCAACAAGGAGCCGACCGAGAACTCCCGCGGTCTGCGCCTCGGCAACATGGTTCAGCTGCGCGACATGTGGTCGGAGGAGATCGAGCAGGCGCTGGCCGGCAAGAAGACCGCCAAACAGGCGCTGGACTCGGCCGTCGAGCGCGGCAACCAGATGCTGCGGCAGTTTGAAAAGACCGCCGTCCACTGACATGATGCGCCAAAGCGCGGTGAGATCGAGTTGAATCGTCACCGCGCTTTGGCTTCTTGTTTGAGCATGATCCTTTCGGAAAACCGCTTCGCACTTTTCCGGGTCATGCTTTAGGCAACCGACAGGCCGCAAGCGCGCGGCCTGCCAATTTTTCCGAGATCATGCAAAAGCAAGCGATTTTCCAATCAAAGCTGTTGCCTTACGCGCTGGTTGCCCCGCAACTCGCGATCGTCCTGATCTTTTTTTACTGGCCGGCCGCGCAGGCGGTGATCCAATCCTTCCTGCTGCAGGACGCCTTCGGCCTTTCCACTAGCTTCGTCTGGTTCGAGAACTATCTCGAACTGTTCAAGGACCCGGCCTATTTCGCCGCGATCGTCAGGACCTTCGCGTTCTCGTTCGCGATCGCGATATCCTCGCTGTCGTTCGCGCTGCTGCTCGCCGTGATGGCCGACAAGCCGCTGCGCGGCTCGACACTCTACCGCACGCTGCTGATCTGGCCCTATGCCGTCGCCCCGCCGGTGGTCGGCGTGCTCTGGGTGTTCATGCTGCATCCCTCGCTCGGCGTGCTGTCGCGCTATCTGCGCGCGATGGGGGTCGACTGGAATCCGCTGCTCAACGGCGACCAGGCGGCGGCCCTGATCATCCTCGCCGCGGCCTGGAAGCAGATCTCCTACAACTTCCTGTTCTTCCTCGCCGGGCTGCAAAGCATCCCCAAGAGCGTGATCGAGGCCGCTGCGATCGACGGCGCCCGCCCGATGCGGCGGTTCTGGACCGTGATCTTCCCGCTGCTGTCGCCGACCATCTTCTTCCTCCTGGTCATCAACATCGTCTACGCCTTCTTCGACACCTTCGGCATCATCGACACGATGACCCGCGGCGGTCCCGGCAAGGCGACCGAGACGCTGGTCTACAAGGTCTATACGGACGGCCTGCTCGGCGGCAATCTCGGCTCGTCGGCGGCGCAATCGGTCATCCTGATGGTCATCGTCGTCGTGCTGACCGGCATCCAGTTCCGCTTCGTCGAACGCAAGGTGACCTACTGATGGTCGAGGAAGAGGGCTTCCAGCGCTACCTGGCTCACGTCATCCTGTGGATCGGGATCGCGATCGTCGCCTTCCCGGTGTATCTGGCCATCGTCGCCTCGACCCAGGACAATGCCGTCATTGCCAACGGCCAGATGTCGCTGTTGCCCGGCGGCCATTTCCTCGAGACCTACTACCAGACGCTGTTTGTCGGCACGAGCGGCTCGACCCGCGAGCCGGTGCTCAACATGATGCTGAACTCGCTGATCATGGCGCTCCTGATCGCGGTCGGCAAAATCGCGATCTCGATCATCTCGGCCTACGCGATCGTGTATTTCCGATTTCCGTTCCGGATGGCGATCTTCTGGACCATCTTCATCACCTTGATGCTGCCGGTCGAGGTGCGCATCTATCCGACCTACAAGATCGTCGCCGATCTGCATCTGCTCGACAGCTATGCCGGCCTGTCGCTGCCGCTGATCGCCTCGGCCACAGCAACGCTGCTGTTCCGGCAATTCTTCATGACCGTGCCGGATGAATTGCTGGAGGCCTCGCGGATCGACGGCGCGGGTCCGTTCCGCTTTTTCTGGGATACGCTATTGCCGCTGTCGCGCACCAACATGGCCGCGCTGTTCGTGATCCTCTTCATCCTCGGCTGGAATCAGTATCTCTGGCCGCTGTTGATCACCACGCGCGACGACATGCAGACCATCCAGGTCGGCATCCGCAAGATGATCACCACGACCGATGCGCTGACCGAATGGCCTGTCGTGATGGCGACCGCGCTGCTCGCGATGCTGCCGCCGGTGTTCGTCGTCGTCGTGATGCAGAAACTGTTCGTGCGCGGATTGGTGGAGACGGAGAAGTAATGGCCAACGTCACGCTGCGCAGCGTCCGCAAGACCTACCCCGGCGGCTTCGAGGCCATCAAGGGCGTCGATGTCGACGTCGGTGACGGCCAGTTCTGTGTGCTGGTCGGCCCCTCCGGCTGCGGCAAGTCCACGCTGCTGCGCATGGTCGCGGGGCTCGAGACCATCACCGGCGGCGAGATCGACATCGGCGGCCGCGTCGTCAACCAGGTCGAGCCCGCCGATCGCGACATCGCGATGGTGTTCCAGAACTACGCGCTCTATCCACATATGAGCGTCTACAACAACATGGCCTACGGCCTGCGCAACCGCGGCATGGCCGAGGCCGAGATCAGGACCCGGGTCGAGGAAGCCGCGCGCGTGCTCGAGCTCTCGCCGATGCTGGAGCGCAAGCCGCGCCAGCTCTCCGGCGGCCAGCGCCAGCGCGTCGCGATGGGCCGCGCCATCGTGCGCCAGCCGAAAGTGTTCCTGTTCGACGAGCCGCTGTCGAACCTCGACGCCAAGCTGCGCATCGCGATGCGGGTTGAGATCCGCAAGCTGCAGCGCCGGCTCAACACCACCTCGATCTACGTCACCCACGACCAGCTCGAGGCGATGACGCTGGCCGACATCCTCGTGGTCATGAACGGCGGCCAGGTCGAGCAGATCGGCAATCCGCTGGATATCTACCAGAAGCCGGCGACCACCTTCGTCGCCTCCTTCATCGGCGCGCCGCCGATGAACCTGATGCCGCTGCGCTCGGACGAGCTGACCTCCCAGATCACGGGCACTGAGGGCGCCGGCATCGTCGGGATCCGGCCGGAGGACTTCGTCATCACCAGCGAGGCCGCATCCGGCGGCGTCGCGCTCGGGCTGACGGTCGAGGCGATCGAGCATGTCGGCGCCGAGACCTTCGTCTATGGCAGCCGCCGGCGCGAGGAGCAGGGCGTTGCCGCCAATCCGGGCGAGCTCCCGCCCGGCGAGGTCATCGTCCGGGTTCCCGGCACTACGGGACCTGCGATCGGCGAGCGGATCCGGGCGGTCGCCCCCCGCGACAAACTGCATCTTTTTACCGCTGACGGCCGCAAGCGTGTCGGTCCGTAACCGATCGGGAAGAATTTACCCTCATGTTGCGGGCGTTTAGGCTGGTTTCGGGGCTGCTTGAACGCTATCCAGATCGCCCCCATATCCCTCACTGACCGACGGGCAAGCGGCCCGCTGGTTGCATGGGGTGCCGCAAGGGCCCCTCAAAGTCGCTTCGAGAGGACTTTGTAATGTCTCGTGTTCCATCGTTGTCCAGTCCGTTCCTTCTGGGATTCGACGAGATCGAGCGTGCGCTCGACCGTGTCGTGAAGGGCGCCGACGGCTATCCTCCGTACAACATCGAGCGGTGCGACCGTACCAACGGGCAGCCTGAGCGGTTGCGCATCACACTGGCGGTGGCGGGCTTCACCCGTGACCAACTCGATGTAACCATTGAGGAAAATCAGCTCGTCATCCGCGGCCGCCAGCAGGATGACAAGGCTCGGCAATACATCCATCGCGGCATTGCCGCGCGCCACTTCCAGCGCACTTTCGTGCTGGCGGAGGGGATGCAGGTGCTGGGCGCGGATCTGAAGAACGGGCTGTTGTCGATCGACCTGGCCAGACCAGAACCTGAACGGGTCATTAAGACAATCGCTATCAATGAGCACGAATAATAGAAACAACGAGCGGACTCGACCGCTTATCTGACTGAGGAGTCGAGACCATGAGTGAAGCGAGTATCATCTACCAATCCGACAGCGTCACGCCGGAAGCGCTGGCTCATCTGGGCGAGGGCCACATCGCCTATGTGAAGCAGGTTCGTTCCGAGGACGTGCCAGATCTCTTTCCGCAGGCGCCGAAGATCGCGCCGGGCCTCAAGCTGTTCGCGCTGCATGCCGCCGACGGCACGCCGATCATGCTGACAGACAGCCGCGAAGCCGCGATCGCCAACGCCTGGAGCAACGAGTTGCAGGCCGTCAGCGTCCACTGACGCTGCCCACAGACGGCTGAATTTCAGCATCGCGAATACGATGCGCGGGCATGCCTCGACACCGAGGCGGCCCGCGCATTTTTTATGACGATGTTGTCGATGTGGCGATCATCGGCCCCATGCTGAGCTGCACCTCGCCGGGAACGCCATAGTCGCGCATCAGCATCCGGTTGTTGCGCAGCCCGCAAGCCTCCCGCTGCACCACGAACATCCAGAGCGCATGGCCGGCTTCCCGCACCAGCACGCGGCGGGCCTGCTGCCTTGCTTCAGAGGGCGGATGAGCGGCATCGAACTCGCGCAATTTGGCGAGCGCCTGTTCCAGCGCGCGGCCCATCCGTCCGAGCGCACTCGCTCTCTCTTCGGCGAGCTCGTAAGCGAGAACGTCGACAGGAACGCGATCAAGGCGAAAGTCACGGGACATCGGCCATCCCAGGTTCGCACGCGCAATGTTGCGCACGTCCGTCTTCTGGCGGGACCCGCCGGTTGTCAATAGGCGCTCGCGCCCTCGATCGCGCCAGGTGAAGGCCCACTCAATTTGAGCCGTTCTTTTGCGAGCCTTGGGCACCGGACCGTGAGCGCCGCTCCATTTCGCTCTGTGCAATTCCGTGCTGTAATTGGTCCCCGCGAAAGCCAATGCGACAAAGGAATTTCCAGCGAGAAATTAGCCGCCAAATCGATTGAAGGAGATCCGACCATGCAGAAGAGCTTGCTGATCAATCTCTTTGCTTCAGTGTCGATTTCTGTTGTCGCGACTGGTGTCGCGATTTCCGCGCAGGACAAATACAGTCTGCAGGTGCCGAACGGGCTCGCGTTTTCCGAGTTCAGGGGATACGAGGACTGGTCCGTGATCGCGATCAGCGAGAACGAAGGCGTCATCGCCGTGATCCTGGGCAATCCTGTAATGCTCGGCGCTTACCGAGAGGGCGTGCCCGGCAATGGCAAGCCGTTTCCGGACGGCGCGAAGATGGCGAAGATTCACTGGATCCCGAAAAAGCAGGAGGCGTATCCCGGTCAGCCGACGGTGCCGGGCGCGCAGCACGACGTCGACTTCATGGTGAAGGACAGCAAACGGTTCGCAGACAGCGGCGGCTGGGGATACGGCGCTTTCGAGTATGACCCGGCGTCGGATGTGTTCAGGCCTGCCAACACGACGGACAATCCGCCACAGGAGAACGACGCCAAGTGCGGGTATGCCTGCCACACCGTGGTGCAGAACCGCGACTACGTCTTCACCGAGTACGGCAAGAGGTGAATGCAAGCTAGCGCGCTGTTAGCCGCGCGCGGATGTCCGGCTTCAGCACCTTGCCGACCTTGGAACGCGGCAGATCGTCCCAGACCTCGATCTGCTTCGGCGTCTTGATGCTGCCGATCTGCTGTTTGACGAAGGCGGCCACCGCATTTGGATCGACGGTGTGGCCGGTGCGCGGCTGCACCACGGCGACGATGCGCTCGCCCCATTTGTCGTCGGGCAGTCCGATGACCGCGCAATCCTGCACCGCCTCATGGGCGCGCAACGCGTTCTCGACCTCGATCGAGTAGACGTTGAAGCCGCCGGTGATGATCATGTCCTTGGCGCGATCGACGATAAAGAGATAGCCGTCACCGTCGATGTAGCCGATGTCGCCGCTGTGGTGCCAACCATGCGCCGAGGCTTCGCGTGTCGCCTCCGGGTTCTTGTAGTAGCCTTCCATGACGAGGGAGCCGCGCACCACGATCTCGCCGCGCGCCCCCGCGGGCAGCAGCTTGCCGTCGCCATCCATGATGCCGGCCTGCACCAGCGGGCCGATCCGCCCTGCGGAGGAGAGACGCTCCAGTGCGATCGAGCCGTCCGGATTGTAGTGATCGGCAGGCGCCATCATCGAGATCATCATCGGCGCCTCGGTCTGGCCGAACAGCTGCGCCATCGGCCCGATCCGCTTCAAGGCTTCCGCAAGCCGCGTCGCCGAGATCGGCGCCGCGCCATACCAGAAACATTGCAGCGAGCTGCGATCGGCCGCGTCGAGCCTGGGATGATCGAGCAGCATGTAGATCACGGTCGGCGGCAGGAACGTGTGGGTGACGCGATAGCGCTCGATCAGCGCGAGGAACTCGCCGATGTCAGGGTGATGCATGATCACGACGCGGCCACCCAGCGTCATGATCGGAAAACACAGCACGCCGGCGGCATGCGTCAGCGGCGCCAGCGCGAGATAGATCGGGCGGCCCTTGAACGGGTATCCCATCAGGGTCAGCGCGGTCATCGCCTCGATGTTGCGCCCCGAGAGCATCACGCCCTTCGGCTTGCCGGTGGTGCCGCCGGTGCCCGGGATCATCGCGAGATCGTCGATCGTGTCGCGCTGATAGAGATCGTCGGCGAGCCCAACGAGCCAGCGGTCGAAAGACGGCGCGAACGGCAGCTCGGTATCGAGGCAGACCAGCGCGCGCAGCTTCGGCAGATCCTGCCTGACGGCCTCGACCATCGGCGCGAAGCTCGAATGAAACAGCAGCAGGCTGCAATCGAACTGATCGAGGATGAACTTGTTCTCGGCCGCCTCGTTGCGCGGATTGATCGGACACCACACCGCGGCCGCGCGCGAGATGCCGAACACGCAGGCGAAGGCGAGCGGATCGTTGCCGGACAGGATCGCGACCTTGTCGCCGGGAGCGATGCCCGACCGCTCGAGCCCGCGTGCGATCCGGTAGCTCAGCCGCTGCACCTCGCCATAGCTGAGGTCGCGTCCGTCCATCGTCAGGCACGGCGCATCAGCGCCGAGCGAGGCACCCTTGTCGAGATAATCGATGAAGCGCATGGCGGGTCTCGCGCTAGATGCGGGTGACGCGCGATGCGTCACCCGCGGGTAGAGCGTTTTCGAGCAAATTGGATGCGGGCCCGTTTGACGAAAACGCTTCAGGGAACGGAGTGTTGAGCCCCGATCGGATCGGGGCTCAAGCTTAATCGTGCACGGTCAGGACCGGCTTGCCGACCAGGCCGAAGCTACGCAATTGTCCGAGCAGTTCGTGATGGCCGAACGCCTGGCAGCCGGAGGCGAAGCCGACGAGCTTGGGCCGCTGCTGCAGCAAATACGCCGCGGCGAAGGCCTGCAGCATGCCGGTCTGCTTGTAGTTGCTGTTGCCGTAGATGACGCAGTGCGCGCGCCCCAGCGGGCCGGAGGCATACACCGAATCCATCGACTTGTTGACGCGCGGGTTCTCGCGCGGCGGCATGGTGTTCATCACGCCGGCAGCGGTCTGCGCCAACGCGGCGTAGCGCTCGTCGGGCTTCATGTCCTTGGTCGCCTCCAGCGCGGCGGCAACGATCTGCGGCACGCCCAGCATCAGCGCGCGGTTGAACACGCCGCCCAGCACCTTGACGTTGGCCACGCGCGGATCGCGCTTGAACCACACCGGGTGCGAGGTGCCGCCCCAGGGCAGCGCCAGCGCCAGCTCGTGTTGGCCGGGGATGGCGAGGCTGGTGAGGCCGGCATCGGGCTGATGCTCGACGTATTTGTTCTGCTCAAGGTAGTAAGCCTTGGCCATCGCGGCGTTGACCAGAATGGTCTGCGTCGAGGCGATGGTGGGGCTGCCGCCCCAGAACACGGCGATATCAAGCGTGTCGAGGCCGGGCGTCTCCAGGCAGAGCTGCGCGGCGATCTCGCCGGTGGTGTACATCTGCGCGATGCCAGGTGCCAGCAGCAGCCCGGCATTGCCGAACTTGGCGCCGAACTCCTGATCGAGCATGATCAGCCAGTCCTGCTCGCCGGTCGTGTCGGTGTAGTGGCACTTGGCAGCGAGGCAAGCCTGCACCACCTCGACGCCGAACTTGGCGAACGGGCCCACGGTGTTGAGCACCACCGAGGCGCCCTTGAACAGTTCGGTCAACGCGGAGACGGTATGCGGCACCGTCACCACTTCGTAGTCGGCGGTCTCGATGCCGGCGACGTTCGACTTCATCGCGGCATTGAGCTTCTCGGCGCTGCGGCCGGCGGCGATGAAGGGGATGTTGTACTCGCGCAGATATTCACAGGCCAGCCGGCCAGTATAGCCGGACGCGCCATAGACGATGACGGGCTTCTTCTCGCTCATTGCGATCCTCCGAAATGCTTATTGTCGACCTTGTTGCTACATGCCCATGCCGCCATCGACCGGCAGGCCGATGCCGGTGATGAAGCGGGCATTGTTCGAGCACAGGAACACCGCGGCGTCGGCGATGTCGGAGACCTCGGCGAGCTTGCCGAGCGGCGTCTGCTCCACCACCGAACCGACCGCGGCATTGACGTCGGGCGCAAGGCCGATCTTCACGATGTCATTGGCGAGCTGCAGGCCCATGTCGGTCGGGATCAGGCCGGGATAGATGCAGTTGACTCGCACGCCATAGCCGAGCTTGCCGGCTTCCATCGCACCGACACGCGTCATGCGATCGACCGCGGATTTGGTGCCGGAGTAGACGGCGATGCTCGGGAAGGCGATCGTCGCAGCGACCGAGGCGATGTTGACGACCGCGCCGCCCTTGCCCGCCGCGCCGCCCGGCCGCATCGCGCGGAAGGCGTGCTTCATGCCGAGCACGGTGCCGACGATGTTGACGTCGCACATGCGGCGCGCATCCTCGGCCTTGATATCGGCGACCAGCGAGGTGATCTCGATGCCGGCATTGTTGATCAGGATATCGAAGCCGCCGAGGGTTTCGACCGTCGCGGCCGCAGCGCGCTCCCATTGCGCGTTGTCGGTGACGTCGAGTTTTGCAAATCCGGTCTTCACGCCGGCCTTGGCGATCTCGGCGGCGGTCGCCTTGCCGGCATCGTCGAGAATATCGCCGATCATGACCGCGGCACCGGACCGCGCCAGCGCCTGCGCGATCGCTGCGCCAATCCCCCGGGCGCCGCCGGTGACCAGGGCTTTCCTGCCTTCAAGGCTCTTCCCACTCATGACGTAGTCCTCCCTTTGCTTGGTGATTTGGTCGATGCCGCAGCCGTCGGCAGCACGGGCCGGCGGCCTTCATGGTCTGTGCGTATTGGTGGTGGCGGCCGGGATCGGCGGGGCGCAGCTTTGGCGCGCCCGGCGATGCGTTTCCTCCTGTTTTGTCGATTGGTCAGCCGTCTTGACGGTTGTCCAAATTATTGACCCAACCCTCGTCCAGGGACTTGACACTTGTCAAGCCTGAATTTGACAAGTGTCAAAGAGGATGATTGTGAAGGGATGGAGCACACCGCAGTCGCCGCGGTATAGTTGCTCAAGGCGTTTTCAAGCGAAGTGGATTCCGGTTCGCGTGAAGAAAACGCGTCAAACAAGAATTTAGAGCCCCGTTCCGATTCAATCGAAACGGAATAGGCTCTAGTCGGAAAAGACAGAGGATGGGCACCGGATGGCGCGGCAAGCGACAGGAGCGGCCCAGCGTGTGGCCGTAGCGGCCGAGACGCTGCGCGACGAGAAGTTCAACGCACGGCGCATCGAGCTAGCGGAGGCCGCGCTGGAAACGCTTGGCGAGCTCGGCTTCGCGCGCACCAGCCTGCGCGAGATCGCGCAGAACTCCGCATTCACGCACGGCGTGTTTCACTACTACTTCAGCGACAAGCTCGATCTGATCTGCTGTTGCGTCCGCCACTACAAGGCGAAATGCGTGACGCGATATGACGAGGTGGTGACGACGGCACAGAGCCGCGACGAATTGACCGAAGGCTTCCTCGCCAAGCTCGCGGCAACGCTCGAGAACGAAGCGCGCATGCATCGGCTCTGGTACGATCTGCGTTCGCAGGCGATGTTTGAGCCGGCGTTTCGCAAGGACGTGCTCGAGATCGACAAGAGCCTTGAAGCGATGATCTGGCGCATCGCCACGCGCTACGCCGAGCTCGGCAACAAGCGGCCGGCGTCGTCACCGGCCGCGCTCTATGCCCTGTTCGACGGCCTGTTCCAGAGTGCGCTGCTCAGGCACCTCGCGGATGACAAGAAGGCGGTTCCGGATCTGCTCGACGAAGTCCGCCGCCTGCTGCCGACGATCTGCTGAGGCGTTGCGGCATACGCAGCTTCGTAGCCCGGATGGAGCGCAGCGAAATCCGGGACTCGTGCTGGCTGTGAGATCTTCCCGGATTGCGCTTCGCTTCATCCGGGCTACGGGAATTGAAACGATCACACGTTGGCGTACGCCGACGCGTGTCGGCTATGTCTTGATGACAGTTGCGCGAATGAACGGCGCGCGGATGCGAACGAATTCGCTGACGCGGATGCTTATGCCGCGCTCGCCGGCGGCAATGCGAGCACCGAATAGATCGCCTGCGCGTCGCGCGAGGCACGGAGCTTCTTGGCGACGTCCTGGTCGCGCAACAGCCGGGCGATGCGCGCCAGCGCCTTGAGATGATCGGCGCCGGCGCCTTCGGGCGCCAGCAGCAGGAAGATCAGATCGACCGGCTGGCCATCCATCGCCTCGAAATCGATCGGGCGCTCGAGGCGGGCGAAGAAGCCGAACAGCTTTTCCAGTTTGGGCAGCTTGCCGTGCGGAATGGCGACGCCATAGCCGACCGCCGTGGTGCCGAGCTTCTCGCGCTGCAGCAGCACCTCAAAGATGGCGCGTTCGTTCTGCCCGGTTAGAGCCGAAGCGCGCGCGGCGAGTTCCTGCAGCGCCTGCTTCTTGCTGATGACTTTCAAAGCCGGGAGTATCGCCTCGGGTGCGACCAGATCGGTAATCGGCATTGGGACGTTCCGAGGTGAATGACCGTCAGGTTGCGAAATAGGCTTTACAGCGGCGGCGTCAAGAAGATGAGGTGGGATGCGGGCTTAGCCCGGGTCCGGTTGGCAGGGCTTCTACTCCAACGTATCGGCGGTGCCAACAGCTGCGAACCCTGTTCCGTCCCCCTTATTCCTGGAGGCGGCGGACCATAAGCAGGGCTGGCTTCGGACGTCAATGCCATCTGCCATATATCCTCAGGGGCTGACCGCGGGCGGATCGACCCAGCCGACATTGCCGTCCGTACGGCGGTATATGATGTTCAACCGGCCACTGCCGCCATGCTGGAACACCAGGCAGGAGGCGCCGGTCAGATCGAGCTCCATCACGGCTTCGCTGACCGACAGCCGTTTCAGCGCGGTGGTTGCCTCGGCAATGATCACCGGGCTGTATTCGGTGACCTCGTCCTCGTTCTCGGGCGCCTCGATGACGTAGCTCGGCGCATCGAGCCCGGCGCCGTTCAGTTCGGCGAGCGCCGCAGTCGCAGCATACGTCTTGCGGGCAGAGCGGTCCTTGAGCCGGCTCTTGTAGCGGCGCAGGCGCTTCTCGATCATCAGCAGCGCGACATCCGCGCTGGCATAGGCGTCGGCGGCGTTGGATTCGGCTTCCAGCGTGATGCCGGAATCCAGATGCAGCGCGCAGTCGGTTCGGAAGCCGAAGCCATCCTTGCTCAGCGTGATGTGACCGGAATAGTTGCCATCAAAATACTTTCGTAGGACCTCGTCGGTGCGCTCGCTGACGCGCGCGCGAAGCGCCTCGCCGATGCTGATGCTCTTTCCCGAGATTCGAAGGGTCATTTGATGCCTCGATTGCTGGATGCCTCGATCACTCTTGCAGGAGCATGATGTTTGCTGGGCTTCCGGTCACCTCCCTTGCTGGACGACGCATCGCCAGGAAGATTGAGACTATCCCGATTTGACGCGAACGCAACGAGCGCATGAACCCGCCCGTACTCGAACGGGGTCCCGCTCAAGAAGTAACCTAAACGGAGGCTGTATCGCGCGACCGGTCGGACGAGGAGGCTGGGGCCGAAAGGGCATTACCGAGCATGCTCTGTTTGTCACGGCGACGCTGCACCGAGGATGGTATCCGCATCGCCTCGCGGTACTTCGCGACGGTGCGGCGGGCGATATCAATGCCCGAAGCGCGCAAACGTTCCACGATCGTGTCGTCGGACAGGATCGCCGACGGCGCCTCGCCGTCGATCAGTTGCTTGATATGGTGTCGCACCGCCTCGGCCGAATGCGCCTCGCCGCCGTCGGCGGACGCGATCGACGCAGTGAAAAAATACTTCAATTCAAAACTGCCGCGATTGGTCGCCATGTATTTGTTCGCGGTGACGCGCGACACCGTCGATTCATGCATCTGGATCGCATCCGCCACCGCCTTGAGATTGAGCGGCCTCAAATGCGCGACGCCATAGGTGAAGAAACCATCCTGCTGGCGAACGATTTCAGTTGCGACCTTCAGGATGGTGCGGGCGCGCTGATCGAGCGCGCGCACCAGCCAGGTCGCGTTCTGCAGGCAGTCGGTGAAGTACGACTTGTCACCGTCCTTGCGGATCGTTTTCGACAGCTCAGAGTAATAGGTCTGGTTGACCAGGACGCGTGGCAGAGTGTCGCTGTTGAGCTCGACATGCCAGCCGCCGTCGGGGCCTGGACGCACATAGACGTCAGGCACCATGGTTTGCGTCCGCGAGGCGCCGAACTTCAGGCCGGGCTTCGGATCGAGCCGGCGGATCTCCGCGATCATGTCGGTGATGTCTTCATCGTCGACGCCGCAGAGCTTCCGCAGGCCTGCGATGTCGCGTTTGGCGAGCAGGTCGAGATGCTCGACCAGCGCCTGCATCGCCGGATCGTAACGATCGAGCTCGCGCAGCTGGATCGCCAGGCACTCGCTCAGGTTTCGCGCGCAGACGCCCGGCGGATCGAATTTCTGCAGCACCGCGACGACCTCGTCGACCGCTTGCTGCGATGCGCCAAGCCGCTCGGCGGCCTGGCCGAGATCGGCCGGCAGGTAGCCGGCGTCGTCGACGAGATCGATCAGATACTGCCCGATCATGCGCTGCGCCGGCGCCGAGAACGCCACCGCGAGCTGTTCGGCGAGGTGGTCGGCGAGCGTCAGCTCGGCGGCCACGAAGGCTTCGAGATTGTATTCGTCGTCGCTGGAGGCGCCGCCACCCCATTCGGTATAGACCGACGGTGGCGCGTCCTGCGCGGCACGTGCGGCCGCTTCCGCCGGCTCCTCGGAGAACACATTGTCGAGACCGGTATCGAGCGTCTGCTCGATCTCGGCGCGGGTGCCGAGGTCGCGGTTCAGCCACTCCTCCTGGCCGGGCTCGAAGGCGGCCTCGCCGCCCGAACCGGCGGCCATGTCGGATGCGTCGCCGTCGTCACCATAATTGTTGGAACCGTCGGAATCGCCGTAGTCCGACCGCTCCATGGCCGGCTCGCCCGCCACCGGCGGCTCCGGCCCGTCGGCGGCCCGCTCGAGCAGCGGGTTGCGCTCCAGCTCTTCCTCGACAAAGGTCGACAGATCAAGGTTCGACAGTTGCAGCAGCTTGATCGCCTGCATCAGCTGCGGCGTCATCACCAGCGACTGCGACTGGCGGAACTCTAGTCTTTGCGTCAGCGCCATGGAGGCAAGATCGACCTGAAAGTTGGCTCGATTCTTGCTTATCTTAGTCCGTGAAGCTTGTACACGGCTTGACGGATGCAATTTTTGGGCTAGAGGCGGAATTCCTCGCCAAGGTAAAGCCTGCGTACATCCGGATCGTTAACGATCTCTTCCGGGCTGCCCTCAGTCAAGATCTCACCGGCATAGACGATGTAGGCACGGTCGGTCAGGCCGAGCGTCTCGCGGACATTGTGGTCGGTGATGAGCACGCCGATGCCGCGGTTGGTGAGGTGGCGGACGAGGTCCTGAATGTCACCGACCGCGATCGGGTCGATGCCGGCGAACGGTTCGTCGAGCAGCATGTAATTGGGCCGCGTCGCCAACGCGCGCGCGATTTCGACGCGGCGGCGCTCGCCGCCGGACAGCGCGATCGACGGGCTCTTGCGCAGCCGCGTGATGTTGAATTCGTCGAGCAGCGAATCCAGCTCGTGCTCGCGCTTCTTCTTCGAGGGCTCGACGACCTCGAGCACGGCGCGGATGTTCTGCTCGACCGTCAGGCCGCGGAAGATCGAGGCTTCCTGCGGCAGATAGCCGATGCCGAGGCGTGCGCGCTGATACATCGGCAGCTTGGTGACGTCGTGGCCATCGAGCTCGATCGCGCCGCGATCGGCCTTGATCAGGCCGGTGATCATGTAGAACACGGTGGTCTTGCCGGCGCCGTTGGGCCCGAGCAGGCCGACCGCCTCGCCGCGGCGAACATAAATGCTGACGCCACGCACGACCTGGCGGCTGCCAAAGCTCTTTTCCACGCTGTGCACGGCGAGATAACCCGGCCGCTTGATGAGCTGCGGCGCAGCAGCGGCGTTGTTACGGGCGGGCCTCGCACGCGCTGGAGCGGACGCGGCAGCCGGCTGGGACCGCGGCAGCTCGACGCCGGGGACCGGGGCGGCGCGCGCCATCGGCGGCGCATCGCGCACCGGAGACGTCAGCATCTCGCCGAACTGGTCGTCGAGCGCCGTGATGTCGTCATGCGAGCGCGCAAATCCGGAACTGCGTTTTGCAGGGCGCCGCCGGAACATGCCGAGAAAATCCACCATCCCCGCTTCGCTTCAGCCTTTCACACGGATCCCGCGACTTTTGCCTGCGGACCAATCGATTCGCATGCGAAGGCGCAAGCATGAGCCGGAAAACTGAACACCGGCCTTCCTTCGCAACAAAAGCGGACGCGTTTGCGGCGGAGATCATGCTCAAACAACACGGCAAAGCGCGATCTCCCGCGCCTTGAATGAATGGATGCCCCTCCGGCCGACATCACTCCCCCTCAAGGCGCATCGTTCGGCCGGGCCGCAGCAGTAGATACAGTCTCGCCCCGCGCGCTTCAACCTCGCGCCCGCAAAATATTATCTAATGTATTGATTTATCTTGCTTTTGATGGCCTGGCGGAAGCCGACGGGGGGCTTACCGGCTGGTCGCGATTCTGCGCGAAGCCCTGCATGGCATTGTTGGGCACTGACGCGCTACCCTGTCCATGCGCATGGTCGAGCGTCGTCGCAGCGAGGATGGCGAGAACTGCGGTGCGCGACGGAAGCGTCAACATGGCCTTCCTCGCAGCAGCGGTCGTTATTTCGACTTGCTGCCCGGAAGCAGTTGAAGCGGTGACGGGGCCGCTGGGGCTGTGCCCGGGGCGGCTGGCGTTCCGCAGCCACCCTTGCCGGTCTGTCCGCCCTGCGACTGGATGAACAGGCCCTGCACCTTGCCGTTGTCGGATTCGACCCGCGAGACGCCGGTGGTCATGTCGACCAGCAGGCGGTCGCCGCGCAACACGTTCTGGCACTGGGTCAGCACCACCTGTCCGCCGCCGCCACCGATCATGGTGATCAAATTGGTCTTGGTGTCGAAGATCGCGGTCTCGCCGGTGACGACCTGGTCTTTCTGGGTCACGACGACGTTGCCCTTCGCCTCGAGTCGCTTGATCGACGACGCGCCGCCGGGGCCGGGCGTCGCCGATTGCATCGGCGCGCCCTTGGCGGCCGCGGCCTTGGTGCCGCTCGGGGCGGGCGCCGGCGTCTGGGTCGACTTATCCTCGTAGAACACGACCAGTGTTTTCGACGTCATGGTGGTGTCGCCCTGCACGACCTTCACATTGCCGGCGAAGGTCGCCTCCTTCTTCTTGTCGCGCATTTCGAGCGAGGCGGCCTCTATCTGAATCGGCTGATCGCGGTTCTGCGAAAAGCCCTGCATGGCGTTGGGAACGCCGCTCATCGAGCCCTGCGCGGACGCGGCACTCGCCGCGAACAGCGCGAGCAGAAAGACCGCAATTGCCGTGCCGTGCGGAAAACGTCTCATCATCAAAATCATTTCGTGTTGGCGGACTTGCGCGCCTTCGGCGGCGCCGGAGGAGGAGGTGGCGGTGATGCGGGCTCGGCCGGCGGGTTCGCATCGTTGTCGCCGAGCTTGTCGAGATTCATCACGACGTTGCCTTCGAAGCGCACGAGCTCGCCGCTGTTGTAGATCCTGAGCCTGTCTGATGTCAGCGTACCCTGGAGCAGCTTGACGTCGACATGCTCGTCCGACGACACGTTGCCCTTGTTGATGTCGACGAGGGCCTGCGTCAGCTTCGCCTCATAGCCCGTCGACGACTGCAGGAAGATATCCTGGCGCAGGTCGAGCAGCTGCTTCTTGTTGTCGAAGAAGCCGGTCCGTGCATCCATCGTCACTGTCGACTGATCCTGCTGCGCCACCTTGGCGCGGATCGTCTTCAGCTCGACATGGTCGGGATCGGTGATGTCCTGGATCGCGGCCTTGGCCCACATTTCATAGGGCCGCCCGTCGGTGGAGAAGCCGGCGATGTGCGGCGATTCCATCGTGATCTTGGTGCCTGACACCACGAGGTTGTCCATCTCGACCGGCAGCTTGGGGATCAATTCGCGGAATGGATTATAGACCGAGACGAAGACGATCGAGGCCATCGCCAGCCCGACCATCGCAGGTACCGCGACGCGCAGGATCCGCACCATGCGGCTGTGCCGCGCGGCGGCGGCAAAGCGCGCCTCGAGGCCCGTCACATAGGCTGGATTCTGAACCGAATTCACCTGAGCTCCAGAGGCACGAAACTGCCCCTATTCTAGCCGGAGCCGCCCGAATATGCAGCCCGAACCTCCGTCGCGCCGCCCCAAGCCGACTTCAAGGCGGACCACGCGTGAACAGTTTGGCCGAAACGGGGCGAAACCGCCCCCGCCGCGACGAATTCGGCGCCCATCATGAATGAGCGAAAATGTCCTCGGCCTCCCAGCCGTCAAGATCGAGCCTGGCGCGCGTCGGCAGGAAGTCAAAGCACGCCTGAGCGAGATCGGTCCGCCCTTCGCGCGCGAGCATCACATTCAGCTTGTCGCGCAGCGCATGCAGGTGCAGCACGTCGGACGCGGCGTAGGCGAGCTGGGCCTCGCTGAGGCCTTGTGCGCCCCAGTCGCTCGATTGCTGCTGTTTCGACAGCTCGACGTTCAGCACCTCGCGCACCAGGTCCTTCAGGCCATGGCGGTCGGTGTAGGTGCGCGACAGGCGCGAGGCGATCTTGGTGCAATAGACAGGCGCCGGCATGACGCCGAAGGTGTTGTAGAGTACCGCGACGTCGAACCGTGCGAAGTGGAAGAGCTTGGTGATCTTGGGGTCCGCGAGCAGCGCCTTCAGGTTCGGCGAATCGGTGTGGCCTTTTGGAATCTGGATCACGTCGGCGGTGCCGTCGCCGTTCGACATCTGCACCACGCAGAGCCGGTCACGATGCGGATGCAGGCCCATGGTCTCGGTGTCGATCGCCACTGAATCGGTGTAGCGGGAGAGATCGGGCAGGTCGCCGCGATGCAGGCGGATGGTCATGAAATAAGGCCTCAGGTCTCGGATCGATTCGACAGGCGACACTAGCCCCCAAACGCCCGGGATGCGAGCGGATAGACGGTCTCCGGGCCGCTCAGCCCGGGGTTTCGGCCCGGGCTCCTGCCACATACAGACACGATGGCCCGGCTTCGCGCAACCTCTGTTGCATATGAATCACGCTGCAATTCAAACGATCAGCGGCGGGATGTTCGGTGGCCGCACGATGCCCATATGGAGGAGTGGACATCTCGGGGCCTTGATCACACTTCCGCGCCTTTTTTTGCGCGTCCACGCCGATGAAATCCACCAACGGCGCCCCTATCTGTGCCCAGCCGCTCGCACGTCCTACTCATCATCAGAAATGAGCCTCATGTCGGAACAGACCATCGCCGCGCCGATCGACGACGACCAACAGGAACGCGGCTTTTCGCGCTATCAAACGTTCCTGATCGCGCTGCTTGCGTTCACGCAATTCACCCTGATCCTCGACTTCATCATCATGTCGCCGCTCGGCGCGATCCTGATGCCGTCCCTCAACATCACCGCCGGGCAGTTCGGCGTCGCGGTTTCGGCCTACGCGTTCGCGGCGGGCATTTCCGGCATCCTCGCCGCCGGCTTTGCCGATCGCTTCGACCGCAAGCGGATGCTGCTGTTTTTCTATGTCGGCTTCACGTTCGGCACCGTGCTGTGCGCACTGGCGCAGAATTTCCACGTGCTGCTGCTCGGCCGCATCGTCACCGGCCTGTTCGGCGGCGTGATCGGCTCCGTCGTGCTCGCGATCGTCACCGACCTGTTTCCGCTGCAGCTGCGCGGCCGAGTGATGGGCTTCATCCAGACCGCGTTCGCCGCAAGCCAGGTGCTCGGCGTGCCTGCCGGACTTTTCCTGGCCAATCACTGGAACTGGCACATCTGCTTCGTGGCCATCGTCGGCCTGTCGCTCGCGGCGATCGCCACGATCGCGCTTGTCATGGAGCCGGTCGACGGGCATCTCAAGCTGCAGCATGACCGCAACCCGTTCCAGCATCTGATCGCGACGGTAGCGCAGCCCCGCTACACGCTCGCCTTCATGGTGACGACGCTGCTGGCGACCGGCGGCTTCATGCTGATGCCGTTCGGCAGCGCCTTCACCGTGCACAATCTCGGCATCGACATCGTCCATCTGCCGACGATCTATCTCGTCTCCGGCCTGTTCAGCATCCTGATGGGGCCGCTGGTCGGCCGCGCGAGCGATGCGTTCGGCAAGTATCCGACCTTCGTCTTCGGCTGCGTGGTGTCGGCCATCATGGTGCTGATCTACACCCATCTCGGCCACGTCTCGCTGCTGACCGCGATCGTCGTCAATGTGCTGATGTTCGTCGGCATCTTCTCGCGCATGATCCCGTCCCAGGCGCTGATGTCGGCGATCCCCGACGCCAGCCAGCGCGGCTCGTTCAGCGCAATCAGCGCGTCGGTGCAGCAGCTCTCGGGCGGGTTAGGCTCGGTGGTTGCAGCCGCGATCGTCGCGGAGAATCCGGACGGCTCGCTGCTGCATTTCGACCGGATCGGCTACGTCGTCGTGGCGAGCTCAATGATCTCGATGATCGCGATGTACTTCGTGCAGAAGCCGATCGCTCGCCGCGCTGGACGCCGTATGGTGTGAGGGTGGCGCCGCTCGATCCGACGACGCCGGCCGGCGCCGATATTTTCGGCGCCCACGCCACGCGCGGCTCATCCCGTGCTATCGTAAGGCGATGGTGGATCACACAATGCAACCCGGCATTATCGAAGTTGCGATCGAGCCCAGGTCGAAGGCAGATGACGCGAAGCTCAAAGCTGCGCTCGCCGAGCTAACCGCGGAAGATCCATCGTTTCGCGTGTCGATCGATCCCGAATCGGGTCAAACCATCCTGAAGGGCGTCAGCGAACTTCATCTGGACGGCAGGATCGACCTCCTGAAGCGCGTCTACGGAATCGACGCTCATATCGGCGCGCTGCAGGTCGCGTTCCTTGAACGCATAACCCGGCGCGTTGAGCACAGCTACACCCACAAGAAACAAACGAGCGGTACCGGCCAGTTCGCGGCCGTGACCCTGATCGTTGAGCCGAACGGGCCCGGCAAGGGCTACGCGTTCGAATCGACGATCGGCGGCGACGCGGTGCCGAAGGCGTACATCTCGGGCGTCGAAAAGGGTCTCGAAAGCGTGCTGCCGTCCGGCGTGGTCGCGGGATTTCCGGTCGTCGACGTCAAGGTGCAGCTGATCGACGCCAAGTTCCACGATGTCGATTCGTCGGCGCCGACCTTTGAGATCGCCGCGCGCGCCTGCTTCCGCGAGGCGCTTCAGATGGGCGAATCTGTTTTGCTCGAACCGGTCATGAAGGTCGAGGTGCTGACCCCGGAGGACTGCGCCGCCGCTGTCATCCGCGATCTGAACCTTCGCCGCGCAAGGCTCCTGGTCCGGCGCGCACACAGCGATGGCGTTGCCGTCACCGCGATGGTGCCGCTCATGAGCATGTTCGGCTACGTGAACAGCCTGCGCCCCACCAGCCAGGGCCGCGCGAGCTTCTCGATGCAGTTGGATCACTACGCCGAGGCGCCGCCGAACGACGATGATCCACCGTTTGGACCTGCGGTTGGGATGCGTGCGTAGTGACTACCGAACGGATATGGCGACCGGGTCTGGTCCAATGTTTGAGAGAGGCACGACGTGGTGACACCGCCGCGATTCCTGAATCTGGACCTGGTTCTCAAGTCGAACTCGGATCTCAGTGCGCTCGTCGCGCATCTGGATCAAAGGGTCATGGTTATCGCGCATCAGGAATTCGAGCGACAGTTTCTCCTCGTCCTCGAACTCGCCAGCGAAGCGCCGGCTCAAGACGCACAGTGGTGCACGCATCAGTTCCTGGCGATCATCGACGAATTTCCCGACGCGATGCGCGCACTTTGGCAGGAGTGCACCTCGCGCACCTTCTGCTACGGATTTGCGGGGGGATGCGATGATCCCGCACTGGATGCAACGATCCCGGCGGACATGCTGCTCCAGATAGGCCGCGTCGGCGCGGACATCGGGATCACGGTGTATCCGCATCGGCCCGACTGATCGCTGACGTCACCGGTCCGCTGCCGCGACGCTGGTCACAAGGCCGACCTATGTCCGCCATCGAACCGCGCGTATCTCAACGCAAGAGTCGGCAATACCAGCAGGTTCAGGGCCATCGAGGTCAAGAGCCCGCCGAGAATCACGACCGCCATCGGCCCCTCGATCTCCCGCCCAGGCTCGCCCGCGCCGAGCGCAAGCGGCAGCAGGCCGAGGCCGGTGACCAGCGACGTCATCAGGATCGGAACGAGGCGGTCGGCCGCGCCCGTTATGGCCGTCGCAGCGCTCCACGCCCTGCCCTCGGCGACGACCAGATGTTCATAATGCGAGATCATCAGGATGGAATTGCGCAGCGTGATCCCGAACAAGGTGACCAAGCCGACCACCGATCCCAACGAAAGCAAGCCGCCGGTCAACGCCACGGCGAACACGCCTCCGACGAATGCGAACGGCAGGTTGATCAAGATGAGCAGAAGATTGCGCCAATGACCGGTCACCACTGCAAGCAGGAGGACAATGCCGATCCCGGCCATTGCCGAGTTCACCAGAAGATCGCGTCGCGATTGGGCCTGCGCCTCGGCCGCCCCTGCAAACTCGATATGTGCACCGGGCGGCAGTTTCACTTCTCGCGCTAGCTTCCGCTTCGCAGCGGCGACGAACGATTCGAGATCGCGGCCGCTCACATTCGCGGTGACGGTCTGCGCCCGCTGCGCGTCGCGACGGATCACCTGATACCGGCCGGAGGTTTCGTAGACGTCGGCGACCTGCTTGAGGAAAATATAGGCCCCGCTCGGCGTGCGCAGGGGCAGATCACCGATCTGCGTGAGACGTGCGCGGGCCTGGACGTCGAGGATGACGGTCACATTGAAGACCACGTTACCCTCATAGCCCTGACCGACCACGTCGCCCTGATAGGCGGTACGGATCAGCTCAAGAACCTCGACCGCATCGAGACCCCAGCGCTGCAGATCAGCGGGCCGCAGGGTCACATTGACCTGGGGCATTCCCGGCGGGGATTGTTGCTGCACATCGATCGCTCCGCGGACTTCCCCGAGCTCCCGGGCGACGTCGCGCGCCGCGTTGTCCAGCGAATCGAGATCCGTACCGTAGATGTTCACAGCGACCGCGGCGCTGAAGCCGGATACCGTCTCCTCGATGCGCTCCGTCAGATAGGTTTTGCTCGAAAACGCGACGCCGGGAAATGTCTCGAGGGCCGCCCGCATCAGCTTCTCTGTCTTCTCCTGATCGGACCCCGAGAGCCCCGGAGCCAGATCGACTTCGAACTCGCTGTAGTGCGGCCCGAGCGCGTCGATGCCGGCCTCGGCACGGCCCGCGTGTTGCGCGACGGTACGCACACCGGGGACCGCTTTGAGCGCCTCGGTCATGAGCTTGCCGATCCGCAGCGACTCGTCGAGCGCCGTGCCGGGAACCATGGTGACGTGCAGGATCAGGTGACCTTCCCTCAACTCGGGCAGGAACGTTCCGCCGAAGAACGGCACCAATGCAGCTCCGGCTAGCGTCAGAGCCACCGCGGTCGTCATCACCAGCTTCGGATACTGCTCGATGCGGCCGAGCATCGCCTCATAGTGACGGCGAGACCAGCGCACCAGAGGCGGCTCACGCTGCTCCTTGCGACTGGCACGCTCACCCAGCAACAGCATCGCGAGAGCAGGCGTCACGGTGAGCGCGACCACGAGCGATGCGAACACGGCGAAGATGTACGCGACGGCCAGGGGCCCGAAAAGACGACCGGCGACCCCGGATAATCCGAGGATCGGGAAAAACACCAGCAGCACCGCAAATGTTGCGTACACAACGGCGGTCCGAACTTCCAGGATTGCGTCAAGCACCACGCGGGCTGCAGGCCGCGGATCCCTGAGCCGCGCATTCTCCCGCAATCGACGCACGACATTTTCAACCCCGATCACGGCATCATCGACCACCTCGCCGATCGCGATCGCAAGTCCGCCCAAGGTCATTGTGTTGAGCGACTCGCCTGCCCACTGAAGCGCAAGCACCGCCGCAATCAGCGAAAGCGGAATGGCGGTGCAGCTGATCACCGACGTTCGCCAGTCGAACAGAAAAAGGAACAGGATGACGATCACCAGCGCGCCGCCGATGAACAGCGCGTTCAGGACGCTCGCGGTGGCCGTATCGATGAAGTTGGCGGGCCGAAACAGGTCGTCGTGAAGCACAACCTGTTCGGCCTCAAGCGCCGGGCGGAGTTCATTCAGCGCGGCTTCGACACGCCGCGTCACCTCGCGGGTGTTCGCACCGTATTGCTGGCTAACCATCAGCATCACGCCCGGATCGCCGTTGATGAGGGCCGCGCCGATCGGCGGTTCCGGCGCAGTTGCAACGGTCGCCACGTCGCCAAGCACGACGCTGGCGCCGCCTTCATGCAGCAGCACCGTACGCGCCAGCTGTTCGGGCGTGAGGGACTGGCCTTGCGTCTGCAATGTGATGCGTTGGTTGGCCGTGTCGATGAAGCCTGCACCCCGGACGCCCGTGGCCTTCCGCGCGGCGGCCAGGACGTCGTTCATGCCAACCCTGAACCGGATCAGATCGTCGGGACGGACCTGCACTTGCAGCGATCTCACATCCCTGCCGTAGGTCGAAACCTGCGCGACACCGGGTACCGCGAGCAGGCGCCTGCTCAGGGTCCAATCCGCAATGGTGCGCAGATCCATCAATGAGCGCGTCTTGGACGTCAGGCCGATCACCAGCACCGTACCGGCCGTTGGAGTCAGCGGGGTCATGGACGGCGCCTGCACGCCTTGCGGAAGACGACCAGCGACCACCGCCAACCGCTCCGTGACCAACTGACGCGCACGGTAAATGTCGCTGCCAGGCCGGAACACCACCGTAATGACCGAGAGGCCTTGAATCGACGTGGATCTCATACTGTCCACGCCGGCCAATCCATTGATCGATGTCTCGACCGGCTGCGTGACCAGAATCTCGACTTGCTCCGGACTGAGGCCGGGCGCTTCGGTCTGAATTGTGACCTGCGGTGACGCGAATTCGGGAAAGACGCCGTACTCGGCGTTGCCCAGCGCCAACACGCCATAGCCAAGCAGCACACAGGCAAGCGCAAGGACAATTCCCCGGAAGCGAATCGCAAAGGAGACCAGAGCGGCCTGCGGCCCGACCGCTCCCGAACGCAACGCGTCAGTCATTGTCACCGCTGCCCTGAAGCACGCTCTTGGCCTCTTCGGACAACAGCACTTGCGCGCCGCGGATCACGACCTCAGACCGGGAAGGCAGCCCACGCACGACATAGTCGTCGTCCGAGACCGGCTGGTCCGTATTGATCGGATACCGCTTGAAAGTATCGGGCCCGGTGCGAAGGTAAACCCAGGAGCGGCCCTGCCAGCGCACAATGGCGGTGTCTTCAACGAACACACCTTCGTATGTCTTCCCGGATGGCACGTAAGCAATCGCGTTCATTCCCGGCAGCAGGCCGCTGTCGCCAGGCGCAGTAAAGAAGTAGCTCAGTCCCTGAATGCGCGGCTCGGTTCGCGTCGCCGGCGACAGATACTGCAGTTCGATATTTGCGTTGCCTGTCGGCGCCTGCGCGAGAGCCGTGCGCGGCAGCTGCGCCAGGGTCTCGCCCGGCGGCAACGTGACCTGGACCAGAAAGTTGTCTCGCTCGATCAATTTCACCACTGCCGGCGAGCGCTCGACGATGCCCTTGCCGATCACCGCCCCCCACTCCTGCTGCGCCGTCGCAGCAAGTGTCTTGACCTGCGATTCCGCCGCCGCAATCGAGGCCTGATCGGTCCGGAACGCACCTTCGGCGGCCTCGGCCTCCTTCTTTGGGAGCGCGGCCGATTGGACCAGATTCTTCGTGCGCTCATAAGCGCTCTTGGCGACGTCGAATTTGGCCTGCGCCGTCTGAAGCTGCGCCTGCGCATTGGCGTAGCCGTTGGTCAGCTCGGTGATGCGGGCGATATCGAGCACCGCACCATACGCTCTGATCTGCTCCGAGTGAGGGGCAGCCTCCAGAGCCGCCGTTTCCAGTCCGATCCGCCTTTGCTGGTCGGCCGAGAGCTTGACGACGGCGAGCTGATTTTCATCCGCGTCGGTGGTCGGGCGGGTGCCTGACTGCGGCTGCGTTGATTCCTTGCGCTCCGGCTCCCCCACGACGCTTCCGGGCATCAGGACAGGCCCGATCAGGCAGGCCATCACGGCTGCATGTCCGAGCAATCGTATCGCCGATGTCTTGCCCATCCGGAGTTCAGGTCCCCATCCTTCGCCGTAGCCGCTTGTCGCGTGCCTCATCCCTGGTCAGCGAAGTCCACCGATCGGTTGGAGGCACGATACTCCTCCAGGGAACTCCGACTGTAGCCAAGAAATCTATTCCGATCTCTCGACCAAGTGCACGCCCCGCGCGCGGTCGCGGCTGCCCGGCTCTCCAATTGTCGCTGCGATGGTGAATCGCGAGCTGGATGGCAGCTGGAAGCTGTCCGAGGACGCGGATTCATGTCACCGCGCCTGGATTATCGGCTGGTGTCGTCAGTCAATCGATGGGTGAGGATAGTCGGGCTGGGCAGCGGCCTCACCGCATGCCCGGTCTTGCGCACAGGCGAGCCACGCAAGTTCCCCGTAACCTAGCGATTTCAATCGCTTGGAAAGGGGGTGGTGCCCAGGAAAGGACTCGAACCTTCACGGCCGTTAAGCCACTGGCACCTGAAGCCAGCGCGTCTACCAATTCCGCCACCTGGGCATGTGGAGCGGCTTAGTAAGGATCGGTTACGCGCTTGTCAAATTCGCGATTGGAAATTCAAATAGCCTGTACAGGATTGGGCTGATGGCGTATCGCCAAATCACTAACTCCCCCGAATAGTTCTCGAATCCGGCAGGAATGGACCTCATGGCATCGAACCTGGAAACGCTCGTCACGGTCTTCGGCGGATCGGGTTTTCTGGGACGGAATGTGGTTCGGGCGCTCTGCAAGCGCGATTACCGCGTGCGAGTCGCGGTGCGGCGGCCTGAACTGGCCGGCCATCTGCAGCCGCTCGGCCGCGTCGGCCAGATTCATGCCGTCCAGGCCAATGTCCGCTACCCGGCCTCGGTCGAGGCGGCGATGCGTGATTCGCAGATCGCCATCAATCTGGTCGGCATTCTGGCCGAAGGCGGCGGGCAGACGTTTGATGCGGTGCAGGTGAAGGGCGCCGAGACCATCGCCAAGGTGGCGGCCGCCAACGGCGCCCGCATGGTCCATGTCTCGGCGATCGGCGCCGACGAGAATTCGCTGTCGGGCTATTTCCGCGCCAAGGCCGAAGGTGAGAAGGCAGTACAGGCGGCCTTGCCGTCGGCCACCATCATGCGGCCGTCGCTGCTGTTCGGGCCCGAGGATCAGTTCACCAACCGCTTCGGGGCGCTCGCGCGGATGTCGCCGGTGCTGCCGCTGGTCGGCGGCGGGGTCAACACGGTGCAGCCGGCCTATGTCGCCGACGTCGCCGACGCGGTGGCGGATGCCGTCGACGGCAAGGCGAAGGCGGGCGCAACCTACGAGCTCGGCGGCCCGGAAGTGCTGACGATGCGCGAGATCATGGAGATCATCCTCCAGATCACCCAGCGCGATCGCATGCTGGCGCCGCTGCCGTTCGGCCTCGCCAAGCTCCAGTCGTATGTCCTGCAATTCGCCCCGGGTCCCTTCACGCTGACCCCGGACCAGGTCGCGATGCTGCGCACGGACAACGTGGTGTCCGACGCCGCCAAGGCTGCCGGCCTGACCTTCGCGGGCCTCGGCATCACGCCCGATTCGATGGAAGCGGTCGCCCCGCAATATCTCTGGCGCTTCCGCGCGACCGGGCAGTTCCAGAAGAAGAGCGCGTAAGCTCTATCCCCGAAGCGACTTTGCTCCCTCGCCCCGTTCTTACGGGGAGGGTTGGGGTGCGGGGCTGCCTCCGCAAAAATCTGATGCATGTGGGTACGCGGTGAGTCCCCCTCACCCCGATCGCATTTCCTTGCGATCCGGCCTCCCAC
>NZ_VKHP01000480.1 GCF_010811875.1 Bradyrhizobium uaiense | reverse complement strand
GGGTTCTTCCGCATATTTGGTGCAGCTTGATCGACCGGGGTTGGACAGGTTGCTCGGTCGTTCTCAGGCAGCCAGGAGGACGCGTCGACGCAATAGCGGGTAGCTTGCCCGGCCATACATTTGTCGTTTGATGGCTTTGATCTTGCTGATCTGGCCTTCGACCGGACTGGTTGTCCAGGAGGTAGTTATTGCCGCTCGGACCGCATCGATGTCCCGCGCGATGCCGTTGGCGAAGCTCTTGAGCTCGCTGTTGCCTGCTTGTGTGATCCATTCATCGAGCTGGGCGATGTCGCTACCGTTGAGAAGGGACACAAACCGCTTCGCCAGATCGGCCGCCGTGGCGAGTTCCGGAGCTTGCGCAAATAGATGGCCGAGGAACGGCCTGGCTTCAGCATCGATCTGATCCGGATCCTGGCTCAAGTACCAAGCACAGCGACGACGCGAGGGAGCTTTCCAGGTCAGGCGTAGTTGTGCTGCTCCTGCCGCTTCTGCCGCTTCTGCATGTGCGCGCCTGTCAGCGGCCCATCGCGCGACGGTCACCCGACTTCCAGTATAACCCTGTTTCTGAAGCTCCCGCCAAAGCTGCTGGCCCACCTGACAGCCGGAGGCCCACCGCGCTTCGAGCCATGCCACGAAGGGTGAGAGAAGATGTGAAGGCCTGTGAGGACGCGAATGCTCCGGTTCGCCGCCAGTGGTCAGCCAGCGCTGAACAGTGCGCCTGTCGACGCCGAGCAGTTGGGCGATCCTGGATGTTGGGCAACCTTGCTCGCGTAGGTGACAGATTTCATCCCAGCGTTCGCGTCGCGCTGCCTTTCGTTCCGCCCGCAACTGTGCAAGGCCGGGCGGCGGCGCGGAACTGCCGGTCTTCGCTCTTTGCGCGGACGCCATGATTTGCACGGCGGCGGCTACGTTGTGACGATGGCGGCCGACCGCGTGGCGCAGGGCCTCACCCAAACTGTTGAGCAGGTGCCATCGGTCCGCCACCTGCACCGCGTCGGGCGCTCCGCGGCGTGTGCCATCAGCATAAAGTCCCGCACGATCGCGGGCGACGACCTTGATTCCCGGCCAGCGCTTCAGCCAGCTTGCAACACTGTCGGCGTTACGATCGGGAAGCAGATCAAGCACGCAGTTGCGCTCCAGATCGCAGATGATCGTTCCATATCGCTGGCCACGACGCCAAGCCCAATCGTCGATGCCGACGACGGTCGGGGCAACGAAATCCGGCAAGGGAGCCGAGTGAATCATTCGGAGCAAGGTGTCGCCGCTGACCGGCATGGCCAGTTTGCGCGACAGGCGCGAGCCAGGCTCACCGCCGACCGCAAAGCCGATCGACAGTTGGCTCTCGCCGAGGCGAGTTGTGCGTCTTGCTTTCGGCCGCACCGTTGACGGTAGCCGCTCGGTGAATATCCGACGCGGGCATTGCGGATTCGCGCATCGAAACCGCCGCGCGTGAAGCCGGATTTCGACAACCCGACCCTGCCACGGCAGATCGGCTAAGCGTCGCACGTAATGGCTGTGGACGCGGCCCGTCTGGCAGCCGCAACACGGACAGAGCGAGACCGCTGACTTCGGCCGAGCCACCAGCGCCACCCTGTCGCTCTGGGGAAGGATCTGGACGATCAAAAGCTCGGGGGAAACCAGTGAGCGGAAGGTTTGGAGCAAGGCGAATCACGGCGTCAACTGCGATTCCGACCTTATGCCCGTATTCGCACCGTCCGTGAATCCTGCACCCTGCACCAAATATGCGGAAGAACCC
>NZ_VKHP01000479.1 GCF_010811875.1 Bradyrhizobium uaiense | reverse complement strand
TCCATCCGGAGATATCCGACCGTCTTGGTCGAGCCGGGACCGCCATCGACGAACAGCTTGGACTTATGGCGCCCGTCGGAGCGCAGATGCGTCGTCAGCACGCCGGGATCGCTGATCGTGCCGGAATGCTGCTGCGCCTCCAGCACGACCGCGCCGGCACCGTCGCCGAACAGCACGCAGGTGCCGCGGTCGCTCCAATCGAGGATGCGCGAGAAGGTTTCAGCCCCGATCACCAGCGCCCGCTTGTGGCTGCCGGCGCGCAGGAAATTATCCGCGGTGGTCAGCGCAAAGACGAAGCCGGAACACACCGCCTGCAGATCGAAGGCCACGCCGTGGTTGATGCCGAGCGCGTGCTGGACTGCGACTGCGGTGGCCGGAAAGGTGTTGTCGGGCGTCGAGGTCGCCAGCACGATCAGGTCGATCGACTGGGCGTCGATGTTGGCGTCGGCGAGCGCGGCACGCGCCGCATTGATCGCAAGATGCGAGGTGAACTCGTCATCCGCCGCGATGTGGCGCTCGCTGATGCCGGTGCGCTGCACGATCCAGTCATCCGACGTGTCGATCCGAGCAGCCAGTTCGGCATTGGTCAAAACCCGCTCCGGCAGATATGAGCCGCAGCCGAGCACTACCGAACGTATCGCAGTCACGAGACAGCCTCCTGCGCGGTTTGCGCCTGCACCAGCGCGCTACCGTCGCGGTTTAACATCTGATTGATCTTGGTGAGGAGATCGAAGTGGGCCATCTCATAGCCAACATCGACCGCATAGGCAAAGCCTTCCGCGTTGGTGCCGCCGTGGCTCTTGACCACCACGCCCTTGAGGCCGAGCAGCAGGCCGCCATTCGACTTGTTGGGATCGAGCTTGTCGCGCAGCTTCTGGAACGCGCCGCGGGCAAGCAGATAGCCGATCCGCGCAAGCCAGCTCGACGACATCGCCTCGCGCAGCAGCGTGAACATCTGGCGCGCGGTTCCCTCGGCGGCCTTGAGCGCGATATTGCCGCTGAAACCTTCCGACACGATGACGTCGGTCAGCCCCTTGCCGATCGCGTCGCCCTCGACGAAGCCGACATAGTTGAACTGGGTCGAGTTCATCGCGCGCAGCATCTCGGCCGCCTCGCGGATTTCCCCATGCCCCTTCATCTCCTCGGACCCGATGTTGAGCAGGCCCACGGTCGGCCGTTCGAGGTTGAACAGCACGCTCGCCATGGCGCTGCCCATCACCGCCAGCGTCGCCAGATGACGGGCGTCGCCGCCGATCGTGGCGCCGAGATCGAGCACCACGGAATCGCCGCGCAGCGTCGGCCACACCGCGGCGAGTGCCGGGCGGTCGACGCCGGGCAACGTCCGAAGATTGAGGCTCCCCATCGCCATCAGCGCGCCGCTGTTGCCGGCGGAGACCGCGACATCGGCCTCGCCATGCTTCACCGCGTCGATCGCGAGCCACATCGACGAGGCACGGCGGGTTCGCCGCAGCGCCTGGCTCGGCTTTTCGTCATTCTTCACGGCCACGTCGGTATGGATCACCTTCGATACCGCCTTCAGCGCCGGATGCTTGGCCAGCTCCGGCTCGATCTGGGCCCGGTCTCCGACCAGCAGGAATTCGCTGTCGGGATGACGGCTCAACGAAATCGCGGCGCCGGGTATGACGACCGATGCGCCGACATCGCCCCCCATGGCGTCAAGCGCGATTCGAACCTTTTGAGGCATGAACGTCCCGGAAGCCTGCTCTCCCACAGCCCTTCAGACGAAGACCGCGAGCTTGAAGTCACCGCCGTCAACGGCGCACGGCCAAACACCAAATCGGGTCCCGGCC
>NZ_VKHP01000478.1 GCF_010811875.1 Bradyrhizobium uaiense | reverse complement strand
CGGCGACTTCAGGTCGAGCGTCAGGCTCCGCTTGTTGCGATTGTTGAGATGCCAGGGATAGTTGTCCTTGGCGCGGGGCTGCGGAGGAATTTTGTATCCGATCCGCCAGGTGTCGCCGCTCGGTGGCTCGACCTTGATGACATCGGCCCCGAAATCGGAGAGGATGACGGCGGCTCCGGGACCGGCAATGAAGCTCGCGAGATCCACGACCTTCAGGCCGGAAAAGATGTTGTCGGTGGACATTGCCGTCTCCTCAGCGTTGCAGTTGATGCGCGATGGAAAAATGATCGGCGTAGACGCCCAGCCGGTCGAGCAGGCGCGAAATCCAGTCGAGCAGGCGGGTCTGAACGTCGCGACGGTTGGTCTCGTTGAGCATCTCGTGGCGGCCGCCGGTGTAGAAATCGAAGGCGAGGTCGCGCAGGCCGGCGCCCTGGTAGCGCTCGATCAGCAGCTTCACGCCGGTCAGGTGCTGGCCAACGGGATCCTCGCTGCCCGAGAACAGATAGACCGGCAGGCCGCGACGGATCTTGGACAGCGCGAGGGGATCGGTGAGGCGAGGCGCCGAACCGATAAACGACGCGAGTGAATCCGGCTGCAGCGCCGCAAAGCAAAGGGGATCGTTGATGAAGGCGTCCACGACGGCCTCATCGCGGCTCAGCCAGTCGAACGGGGTTCGTGCCGGCTCGAAGGCGGCATTGAGGAGGTTCGCGCCTGGCGCTGCGGCGCTTGCCAGACGCGCGAGCCCATCGAGCGCACCGGATCCGGACAGGATGAGGCCATCGATCTCGTGGCTATGGTCGATCACGTAGCGCTGGGCGGCGAAGGAACCCATGCTATGGCCGAACAAGAGCAGGGGGACGTCGGGATTTTCATCGCGGATGAGTTCGGTGAGGCGCAGCATGTCGGCAACCAGGAGCTCAAAGCCGCCGTCGCCGAAATCGCCCAGATGCTCAGCCGAGCGCGCGGAGAGCCCATGTCCGCGGTGATCGTTACCGTAAACGGTGAGCCCCGCTGATATCATACGATCGATAGTTTCGGTGTAGCGCCGCAGATGCTCGCCCATGCCGTGGGCGATCTGGACGACACCGCGTGTTGGACCGCGGCTATCCCAACGGGCGCACCCGATGCATAGACCGTCGGCGCTAGTCAGGCGGAATTCGGCGTCGGGAAGCGGCAGCCTGCTTGACATTGCCATGATCAGTCATCCGAGTTCGTGCTTCAGCGTCCGTGGAATTGCGGCGCCCGCTTCTCGAGGAATGCGGAGGTGCCTTCCTTCTTGTCCTCGGTTGCGGCGCAGATTCCGAAGTAGGAAGCTTCCAGTGCGAATCCCTCGGTCTGACTCGTATCGAGACCCTTATTCGCGACTTCCAGCGAGAACTTCACGGCGATCGGCGCGTTGGCCGAAATCTGCCTCAGGATCGCCTCCGCTCGCGCGATCAAGTTCGCTGCGGGAACGACCTCATTGACCAGTCCGATGCGGTAGGCCTCCTGCGCCGAAATCGTCTCGCCGGTCAGGATGAGCTGGAGCGCGCGGCCCTTGCCGACCAGCCGCGGCAGGCGCTGCGTGCCGCCACCGCCGGGCAGCAAACCAAGCTTGACTTCCGGCTGGCCGAACTTGGCATGCTCGGCAGCGATCCGGATCGTACAGGCCATCGCTGTCTCGCAACCGCCGCCGAGCGCAAAGCCATTGATCGCCGCGATCACGGGCTTACCGAGATTTTCGACAAGGCTCAGAACCTCCTGGCCGAAGCGGCTCGATTCCTCAGCCTCATAGGCGTCGGCATGGGCGAGCTCTCCGATGTCGGCGCCGGCAATGAA
>NZ_VKHP01000477.1 GCF_010811875.1 Bradyrhizobium uaiense | reverse complement strand
CTGGTCTGTCACGGTGCCTGGTCGGCAGGGTGGGCCTGGAAAAAGATGCATCCCTTGATGCAGGCCGCAGGGCACCGGCTGGTCACGCCGAGCTACACCGGGCTCGGCGAGCGCGCGCACCTTGCTCATCAGGGGCTCGACCTCGAGGCGCACATCCAGGACATGCTCAATGTGATTTCCTACGAAGACCTCCGCGACATCGTGCTGGTCGGCCATTCCTATGGCGGCATGGTCGCGACCGGCGTCGCCGACCGGGTGCGCGAGCGCATCGCGCAGATGATCTATATCGACGCCTTCGTGCCGCGCGACGGCCAGTCGCTGTTCGATCTGAACGAGTCGGCCATCGAGACCATGCGTGAGCTCGCGAGTGACGGCGACGGCTGGCGTATTCCGCCGATGCCGACGGCGCCGGACACATCTCCGGCGGACCTCGAATGGCTGACCGCGCGCCGCGTCGACATGCCGATCAAATGCTTCGAGCAGAAGCTGAGGCTGCAGCACGGCGAGACCAGCCTGCCGCGCAGCTATATCTACGCCCTCCGCGCCACACAGGCCGACACGTTCGGCCAGTTTGCCAGGCGCATCAAAAACGAAGCCGGCTGGCGCTATTTCGAACTCGACGCCAGCCACTCGCCGAACGTCACCGCGCCGGAGGCGCTGATGGCGATGCTGCAGGAGATCGTCGCCTAACGAGCGGTCGTTCCCCGGGGTTATGCACCACGTGCGTCGCGCACGGCCTGAGCGACTTTCGTCGCCTGCGACACGCGTCCGATCTTCGCGCCGGCAACGATCTTTTTTCGGCGTTCGCTTGGCTTCGGCGCCATGCCTTCGCCAGCGGTATCTCCGGCCGGTGGACGAGCCGTGAAGTTCGCGGCCCGGTGCAGCGCGAGGGCCTTCCGGGCCGCTTCGACATGCGCGGTCCGCGTCGCCAGATTGTGCAGACGTTTGAGTTCCGTATTCACTCGCTTCAGTGCCGCGGCGAACACTTGCTTGCGCTCCGAAGCATGCTTGGCGGTTCCCGGAAAGCTTGCCCCGCGAGCCTCGGCCTTTCCGCGGCTCTCGCGTTGCTTCTGTCGGCCGACCGTTCGTTCCTTGTCGCGCATCTTGCGCAAGCGGGGGCGCATGGCTTCGAGCTCAGCCGCCTCGACGCTGTAGATCGCGGGATGGTGCGTCAGGCGGATCGTCTCTTGCTCTTCGTGGCTGAGAAGGCTGCGCTCGAACTTGCAGGCGACCGACATGACCATTCCTCCTCTTCTTTCTTTCGATCTCTGGCAGAGGGAGACGTTCAGCTCCTCGTGATGATAGCGCGAATGCTACCGAGTGGCCAATCTGCCAACGCGATCCTCCCTCGGCACGACGTTCACGGCCCTGATGATCCGGATTCGTATTCGTGCACGGCAATCCAGGTTTCGCGGACGAGATTCACGAGCCCTGCGGTGAAAAATCCGAGGGCAACGATAAAGAGCACGGCGACGCCGTATTCGTGCCGCAACTGAAAATATGCGCTGACGAACGCCACGATCACGAGCAGGCGCGTCAGGATTGCGCTGGTTGTGGAGTACAAGATCGCACGATTCAGCAGCTCAGCACGGCGCCTCAGTTGCGGCATATCCCTCCTGAGTCTTGTTCCGGCGTGATCGGCATCCGGTGCAGCTTCACCGGCTTATATCCGATCGGTCACCCGGTTCATGCGGGAGATCAGCAGGGAAACGAATCCGGCAACAGCCCCTAGGTGGTGTGGACTCTAAGGATTCCCTTTTAGGAGCAAATCAGATTCAAGGCTGCTTTTGGGGAGGCCGCCTTGGGTGTGATGGACCGTTTGGTATTGAGCGACGCGGCGTGGGAGCGGATGG
>NZ_VKHP01000476.1 GCF_010811875.1 Bradyrhizobium uaiense | reverse complement strand
TGGTTGGGCGGCGCTGGGCCTGGGCCGGTTTCTTTCTGGTCGCCGTCGGCGCCGTTGTCGCGATGATCCCGGTGTCGCTGGGCCTCGCCTCGGTGCTCTACACCTTCTATCCGCCGATGGTCGGCAACCCCTTCTATTACATCGGCGTCGTCATGGTCGTGGTCGGCTCATGGATCTGGGGCGCGCTGATGGTGATCAATTTCGTGATCTGGAAGCGCGACAATCCGGGCGCGCCGGTGCCGCTTGCGATGTACGCCAACGTCGCGGGAAGCTTGCTCTGGGGCTGGACCGCGGTCGGTGCGGCGCTCGAGATCCTGTTCCTGATCCTGCCCGTGGCGCTCGGGCTCAAATCGACGATCGATGCGGGGCTGGCGCGCGTGTTCTTCTCGTGGACGCTGCATGCCATTGTCTATTTCTGGCTGATCCCGACCTACATCGCCTATTACACGATCTTCCCGCGTGCGATCGGCGGCCGGCTCTATAGCGATGCGATGGCGCGGATCTCATTCATCCTGTTCGTCGTGGTGGCGATGCCGATCGGCGTGCATCATCTGTTTGCCGACCCGCAGGTCGGCGCCGGCTTCAAGTTCATGCACTCGGTGTTCACCGGCCTGGTCGCGCTGCCGACGCTGCTCACCGTGTTCACGATCTGCGCGTCGGCGGAGATCGCGAGCCGCCTGTGCGGCGGCCGTGGCGCATTCGGCTGGATCGGCGCGCTGCCTTGGTCCAATCCGATCATGCTGGCGACCGCGCTGTCGCTGGTGATGCTCGGCTTCGGCGGCGCCGGGGGCCTGATCAACATGAGCTATCAGCTCGACGCCACGGTGCACAACACGCAGTGGATCACCGGCCATTTCCACCTGATCTTCGGCGGCGCCATCGTCATCATGTATTTCGCCATCGCCTACGATCTGTGGCCGCATCTGACCGGCCGTGCGCTGGACAGTTTTGGCCTGATGCGTACCCAGCTCTGGCTGTGGTTCATCGGCATGATCGTGACCACCTTCCCGTGGCACTATGTCGGCATCCTCGGCATGCCGCGCCGTATGGCGTTCTATGACTATGCCAACCCCGCGATCGCGCCGCAGGCCTTCTCGGTGACGATGTCGGCGATCGGCGGCTTCATCCTGCTGCTGTCGGGCCTGCTGTTCCTGCTGGTGCTGATCCGCGGGCAGTTCGGTGCGCGAGACGAGGCGGCTGCTTACCGCTTCGCGGTGCCGCTGCACATGCCGGCGCGGATTCCGGTCGCGCTCAACTCGTTCGGCCTGTGGCTCGCCCTGATGGTCGGCCTTACCGTGGTGAATTACGGCTTCCCGATCGCGCAGTTGATGGCGCTGAGCGAGACTAACGTTCCCGCGGTTTATGTCGGAGCTGGCCGATGAGCGATCATCCGCTGTTCTCCACGCGCAATCCGTGGTTCGGCATCAGCGTCGGCATCACGGCCGGCGTTGCCGTGCTGTCGGCCGTCGTCGGCCTGATCTGGTTGCCGCTGCTCCAGCCTCACCTTCAGCTTACCGGCGTCTGGGATGCGATCTGCAGCGCGGCCGGCGTTCCCCGCGCGGCGGTACAGGAGACCGCCATCAAGCCGGACTTCAAGACTTCCAATGTCGTCATGACCTCGGAGATGCTTACCAAGGCGGACCAGGTCTCGATCGGGCGGGGCGCAACGCTGGCACAGCGCTGCGCGATCTGCCACGGACCGCAGGGCGTCAGCGACGCCCATTCTCCGAACCTCGCCGGGCAGTTTGCCGCGGTGACGTACAAGGAGCTCAACGACTTCAAGACCGGCGCGCGGGTCAGCGTCGTGATGAGCCCGTTCGCTGCGGCCATGAGCGACCAGGACATGAAGGACG
>NZ_VKHP01000475.1 GCF_010811875.1 Bradyrhizobium uaiense | reverse complement strand
CGTCGAAATCCTCGGCCATGGTCTTGAGTTGTTCGGCCGTCGCGGCCGCCGGTGCGGAGCCCGTGCTGCTCACGGACGACGCCACACGCGACGCCTGCGTTGTGCTGGCGGTCACAGCTGCGCAGGCCGTCGGCATCCGCTTCGCCTCCATCGACGTCGTGCGCGTCGATGGCATATGGAAAGTGCTCGAGGTGAATTCAGGCGTGAAGATGGAAGCGCTGGGCCGCCGGCAACCGACGCTGGTCGAAGCGGCGTATTCGGCGGCGCTGGACGCCGTGTTCGCGTAAACAGCGCGCCACGCGCTTTCGCCAACCTCCCGATCCGCAAGAATTACGACGCCAGCTCTCGCAGCAGGGTGGGTGGATAAACCGGCTTCTCGAAGAACTTGACGCCGTCAGGCAGCGCGCTGTCCGGAGGTCGGCCCGAGATGACCAGGACGCGGACTCCTGGGTCACAATCGATGGCCAGACGAGCAAGTTCGACGCCATCCATTTTGCCCGTGAGTTTCACGTCGGTGACCACCAGCGACGGGTGACGCCTCTTGATGGCCAGCGCAGCCGTCTCTGCATCTTCGCATTGGATGACGTCGAAGTGACCTTCCTCCAACAGCAACGCGATCATGTCGCGCTGGATTGTATCGTCTTCAACCACGACTGCGATTTGGCGAATTGGCCTAGCGTAACCCATGGCATCCTCCAATCGGTCAACTCTGGTTAATGACTGAGGACGCCCAAAGTTCTGGTTCCAAAATCAATGACTGCCGAATTTCCGGAAGGCCCTTGCAAGTTCCAACCGGAACAACTCTTGAGGGCTCGGCGTCATTGATCAGCGGCGAGCCGGATGGTTCGCCCCCGAGGAAAGGAAGTCGAGCCAGGAGACAACGTGCATGAAGAACGCCGTACATTCGGATCAGGATTTTCGCGAAACCTTTGGAGCTGACGCAGCGCCGAGCGCGCGGAGCTATCAGTCCTCTCCACGACTGGTTGAAGATGAGGTCCGCGAACAACGCGCCAACGTCATGCGCTTCAAGACGATGGAGCAAGAGACGACCGATCCGCTCGGCGCCCGCCTGTTGCACGACATCATTGACGAAATGGAAGCGGAGCTATCGCAGGTGGTCAAGCGAATCGTCGCGGAGCGGCATTAGCCGGTGAAGCGGCGCGTTCGGAAATCCCAATATTGAACTTTGCCTGCCGATGATGCCCGAGCGATCGCGGCGCGTGGAAACTCGAACCAGATCCCGCCGGATCGATGGAGCGTTGATGGGGGCTATTGTTGGGCGCGCGATCTTCCAGGTCATGGTTGTGCTAACGGCGGTCGGCATCGTTGCCCTCGCCTGCATGGCGGTCCGAGGAGTCTAACGCGGGCGCGACGCTGTACAGGTCAGTTTCGTCGATTCCGCGGCTTGCTCATCCCGCTCAAGGGAGTACGCTTCCGCTCATTCATTGATCCGGATGCAGATTATGCGCAAACTGCTTTTGAGCTTCCTCGCAGTCGCGGCGTTCATCGCCACCTTCAACCCGCCGGCCGCCAACGCCGTGTTCTGGCGCGGCGTCACGGCCCCGATGAATATCGACATCCACGGCTACCCGATCATCAAGGAGCCACCTCCGAGCACATGCCAGTTGATTCATGTGAACGGATTCTGGGTCCGGCAGTGTCTGGATGTGTCGCATCGCTATTGGCGGTGAACGAAGCCGCGGCGGACTTTCGACCTCTCCCACTCGGGGGGAGGGTGAAATGAGGAGGGGCTGTCGCGCCGCCCCCCGCAACATGGAAGCCCATGAAGGCTTCTGAGCGGTGAGGAGGAAGCGCGCGGGGGACCGTTGCGCCCGTCGGGACGGAGGGGCAGAAGCAGTGCTTGGAGACGCGGAGGGGG
>NZ_VKHP01000474.1 GCF_010811875.1 Bradyrhizobium uaiense | reverse complement strand
GGACGGCGAAATCGTGCAGGCCTGACGCCCTAGTGGTAGGTGTCCTCTCGCAAAACGCGTAAGCGTTTTTGCGAAGGCGGTGACAACAAAGCCCAGTCTCGCCGGGGAGAGCACGTATAAGCCGTAACCCATCGCGCAGGGAAAGCCGGGTTGTTTCCGGTTACACCTGTGGTCCTACCCCCGAGCTTTCTATCCAATGCTCGGGGCCCATGGGTGCGATCGGCACCCGGCTTTCCCTGCGCCCTCTATGAGAGAGGGCGGAACGAAGAGCAAAGCTCGGACAAATCATGTCGCGAGAACGCGGATGTATGCACGCGTTAAGTATGCACGTGTTAGCGGGCCGGGCCGAGCGTCTTCATCGCTTCCGCGACGATGACGTTGCCGGCCTCCTGCACGAAATGCCCGGCATCAGGCAGTTCAAGCGGCGGTGGACAGTTTCGGATCACCTGCCGCAATCGGCTCATCACCGGCGGCCCGAGCACCGGGTCCTTCATGCCGACAGCCATGAAGCTTTGTCCGGTCCACTGCTGCGACCAGAAATCGCGCGCGCGCCGCGAAAGCGCCGCGCCGCCAGCGTCCGGCTGGTCCGGTACCAGATTGGGAAAGCGCCGGACGCCGGCCTTGTACCGCTGGTCCGGATAGGGCGCGGCGTAGGCGGCAGCTTCCTCGTCTGCAAGACCGGGGGCCGCTCGCTGCATCAAGGCTGCGATGTCCATGTCCGGGCTGCGATTGGAGAAGGCCCGCCATGCGAGAAAGCCTTCGCCGAGCGGCACGTCACCGGTGCCGAGCATCGTGTTCATCACAAGCAATCGATCGAAGCGATCGGTCATGTCCATGGGTATCGTCAGTCCGATCAATCCTCCCCAATCCTGGCAGACCAGCATGACGCGGCGCAGGTCGAGCGCCTCGATCAGCGACATCACCGCCGATCGATGGAAGTCGAAGGTGTAGATGTCTTCGTCGACGGGCTTGTCGGAACGACCGAAGCCGAAGAAATCCGGCGCGATGACGCGGAATCCTGCGGCGAGCAGCGGTGGGATCATCTTTCGATAGAGGTAGGTCCAGGTCGGCTGACCGTGCAGGCAAAGCGCCACCGGCGCGGTCTTCGGTCCCTCGTCGAGATAGTGCATTCGCAACGGGCCGATCTCGATGTAGCGCGGCGCGAAGGCAAATCCGGGCAATTCGGCGAAGCGCCCGTCCGGTGTTCGAAGCGTCTGCATGTCTCTGCCTTTTCGATTCGTCATTCGATCGCGCAAGGACGCCGAGCGGAGCGTGCCTTGCCGCTCCCGCTAACCGATCCGCACCACCATCTTGCCGATTGCGGCACGGGTCTGCATGGTGGTGAACGCCGCGCGGAAATCCTCAAACGCGAACACCTTGCCGACCACTGGCGTCAGTCGGCCGTCGTTCAGCCACGCCGACAATTGCGTCATCACGCGCGCCTGCGCCTCGGGTTCGCGGCGCGCGATCTGGGCCGCGTCGACGCCGATCAGAAGACCGCCCTTCAACAGTGGCAGATTGAACGGCAAAGCGGGGATCTGGCCGGCCGCAAAGCCGACCACGACATGGCGGCCGTTCCAGGCGATCGAGCGGAACGCCTGCAGCGAGACCTCGCCGCCGACCGGATCGAAGATCACGTCGGGGCCATGGCCGCCGGTCGCGTCCTTCAGCGCGTCGCGCCAATCGGGTTTTGTGTAGTCGACGGTCGCATCAGCTCCGAAGCTTGCGGCGAAGCTGCGCTTCTCCTCGGTCGAGGCCGCCGCGACGACGCGCGCGCCGAGCAGCTTGCCGACCTGGATCGCGGCGATGCCGGTGCCGCCGGCGGCCCCGAGCACCAGCAGTTGCTCGCCGGAGCAAAGCTGGCCGCGCTCGCCGAGCG
>NZ_VKHP01000473.1 GCF_010811875.1 Bradyrhizobium uaiense | reverse complement strand
TTGGAAAACGTGCCGTCATACATCGTGCTGGATGGGCGGGTCGTGATGCCCGGCGCATCCATCGGCACGATGAACATGCTGATGCCGGCGTGCGGCGGCTTCGCGTCCTTGTCGGTCCGCGCGGCGAGGAACATGTATTTGCCCCACCAGGTGGTGGTCCAGATCTTCTGGCCGTTGATTACCCAGTGATCGCCGTCCTTGACGGCGCTTGTGCGCAACGCAGCGAGGTCGGAGCCCGCCTGCGGCTCGCTGTAGCCCATGCCGTGCATGGCTTCGCCGCGCAGGATTTCCGGAAGATACCTTTGTTGCTGCTCGGAGGTGCCGAACATCATCAGCGCATTGGCCTGGATCGCCGCGCCGATCCGCGGCGCTTCGCCCCGCTCCATCGTCTCCATGAAGGCGATCTGCTCCAGAGGAGCGCGCGCCTGGCCGCCGAACTGCTCCGGCCATCCAAGGCCGATCCATCCGGTGTCGCCGATGTTACGGGCAAAGGAGGCATCGAACTCGCGCTTGGCGAACGGTCGTTCGTCGAACGCCCGCTTCGCATCCCCGGTCCAGTTTTGCTCAAGCCAGAGCCGGACCTGGTCACGAAAACTATTTCCCGCGGGCCCGAGATCATATTGCGGCAGCCCGGCGCCGCCCGCATCCAGCAGCCGTGCGGCCAGCCTGCGCCTAGCATCTGAGGCGCCGCCGAGCGCGATTGTGTCGAGATGCACGCGCTTGAAATGGATCGGCGCCTCGTGCTCCTCGGCATAACCGATCGCACCGAACGTATGCTGGGTCTCCAGCGACACCTGCCGCAGTGCATGACCAGAGAAGACCGATGCGCAATCGGCAAAGTAGCGCCAGTCCGCATCTCCGCGATCGTGGAGTCCGGCGACATGATCCAGGATCAGCCTGACGCCCTCGAGCGTGATCAGGCAATTGGCCAACTTGTGCTGGATCGCCTGGAACTTGCCGATCGGCTGTCCGAACTGCTGCCTTTCCCTGGCGTAGTCGACGACCAGCTCAAATGAACGCCGCGCCGCGCCATAAGCGCGCGCTGTCAACGCGACCTTGCCCTTGAGACGGAGATCGTTCAGATTGACAGCGCCGACGGGAATAAGCGTGGCCGGCGCCGCGCTCAACCTGACCTCGCACAATCCCCAGGCCCCCATCGCGCGGGTCGCGACGCATTCAACGCCGACCCCGCCGAGATCGATCAGCGCAAGGTGAGACTGATCGCGAGCGACCAGAAGATGCGTGGCACTTGCCGCTGCCTCGACGAAGCGAAGCACGCCCGTTGCTTTGACGTCGGTGATCCCGATCGAGCCCGTCGCGCGATCGGGATCCAGCGCGCCGAATGAGAAGGCAACGATCACCCTCCCGGAATGCAGCCGCTCCAGAAGATCGACTACGACGTCAATCTGCGATCCCGAGACCGCGAGATTGGCCAACGCCGCAGACCACATCGGCGCCGGACATCCGGCGCGGCCAAGCTCCGCCATGACGACGAAAATCTCGGCGAGCCCGCCCTCGCCGTCCTCCGTCCCGAGAGCGGCCACGCCCTGCCCGACCAGTTTGTGCCAGATCGCCGAGATCTCGTCCGGCGAGGACGACGCTGTCGCGCCACGCGGACGCCAATGCTCATCGAGGAAGCCGCGCAAGGAATCGCGCAACATCGCCGTGACGTCGTCACCTGCCGCTTCGATTGCCGCCATGGCCCGGCCTCGACCTATGCTCCAACTATGCCTGGCCGAACCTGGGCTTGCGCTTCTCCTTGAACGACATGGTCGCTTCCTTGTGGTCGGCGGTCTCGAACGTCACCTGCTCCAGCGCCATCGAGGCCTCCAGCAGCATGTTCACGCGCTCCTTGACGATCTGGTTGATCGACAGCTTTGTCCCGCGAATGGCCCAGGT
>NZ_VKHP01000472.1 GCF_010811875.1 Bradyrhizobium uaiense | reverse complement strand
CTCGCCGCCGAGACCATCGACGTCCCCCTGCCGCGAGGCGAGACTCCCGCGGAGACCGGGCGCATCCATCCGCTGAGCCAGGTGTGGGACGAGCTCACCACGATCTTCGCCGACATGGGCTTTGCGGTCGCCGAAGGTCCCGACATCGAGACCGACGACTACAATTTCACCAAGCTGAACTTCCCCGAAGGCCATCCGGCCCGCGAGATGCACGACACCTTCTTCTTCAACCCGAAGGCGGACGGCTCGCGCATGCTGCTGCGGACGCACACCTCGCCGGTGCAGGTGCGGACGATGCTGAGCCAGAAGCCGCCGATCCGCGTGATCTGCCCGGGCCGCACCTATCGCATCGACTCCGATGCGACCCACACGCCGCAATTCCACCAGGTCGAGGGCCTCGTCATCGACAAGGGCTCGCATCTCGGCCACCTCAAATGGATCCTGCACGAGTTCTGCAAGGCGTTCTTCGAGGTCGACCACATCAACATGCGGTTCCGGCCGTCGTTCTTCCCGTTCACCGAGCCGTCGCTCGAGGTCGACATCCAGTGCCGCCGCGACAAGGGCGAGATCCGCTTCGGCGAGGGCGAGGACTGGATGGAGATTCTCGGCTGCGGCATGGTGCACCCGAACGTGCTGCGCGCCTGCGGCATCGATCCCGACGTCTACCAGGGCTTCGCCTGGGGCATGGGCATCGACCGCATCGCGATGCTGAAATACGGCATCGCCGATCTCCGCCAGCTGTTCGAGAACGACATCCGCTGGCTCAACCACTACGGCTTCAAGCCGCTCGACATTCCGACGATTGCGGGCGGGCTGAGCACGTGATGTCGATGCGTGCGTACGACATTGCGAAGACTCTCTCCGTTCCCTCCCCCCTTGCGGGGGAGGGCTGGGGAGAGGGGTAGGCCGCTTGCTCGGAAAGACCTCGTGCCGCGGATTGCGTCAGCAACATCGAAGTAAGAAAGACTCGCGGAGGGGTACTGACTAGCGACTGCGCTCAGCGCCCGCGGCAACCCCTCTCCCTGACCCTCCCCCGCAAGGGGGGAGGGAACGGAGAGAGTCTTCGCAATGTCGTACGCACGCATCGACATCACGTGCTCAGCCCGCCCGCAATCGTCGGAATGTCGAGCGGCTTGAAGCCGTAGTGGTTGAGCCAGCGGATGTCGTTCTCGAACAGCTGGCGGAGATCGGCGATGCCGTATTTCAGCATCGCGATGCGGTCGATGCCCATGCCCCAGGCGAAGCCCTGGTAGACGTCGGGATCGATGCCGCAGGCGCGCAGCACGTTCGGGTGCACCATGCCGCAGCCGAGAATCTCCATCCAGTCCTCGCCCTCGCCGAAGCGGATCTCGCCCTTGTCGCGGCGGCACTGGATGTCGACCTCGAGCGACGGCTCGGTGAACGGGAAGAACGACGGCCGGAACCGCATGTTGATGTGGTCGACCTCGAAGAACGCCTTGCAGAACTCGTGCAGGATCCATTTGAGGTGGCCGAGATGCGAGCCCTTGTCGATGACGAGGCCCTCGACCTGGTGGAATTGCGGCGTGTGGGTCGCATCGGAGTCGATGCGATAGGTGCGGCCCGGGCAGATCACGCGGATCGGCGGCTTCTGGCTCAGCATCGTCCGCACCTGCACCGGCGAGGTGTGCGTCCGCAGCAGCATGCGCGAGCCGTCCGCCTTCGGGTTGAAGAAGAAGGTGTCGTGCATCTCGCGGGCCGGATGGCCTTCGGGGAAGTTCAGCTTGGTGAAATTGTAGTCGTCGGTCTCGATGTCGGGACCTTCGGCGACCGCAAAGCCCATGTCGGCGAAGATCGTGGTGAGCTCGTCCCACACCTGGCTCAGCGGATGGATGCGACCGGTCTCCGCCGGAGTCTCGCGTAGCGGCAGCGTGACGTCGATGGTCTCGGCGGCGAG
>NZ_VKHP01000471.1 GCF_010811875.1 Bradyrhizobium uaiense | reverse complement strand
ATCTACATCCCGATCGGCGCGGTGCACCGGCTGGAGAATCCCGGCAAGATTCAGCTCGAGCTGATCGAGGTGCAGACCGGCAGCTATCTCGGCGAGGACGACATCATCCGCATCGAGGACGACTATCAGCGCACCTGAGGCGAACCGGTTCCCGCGCTCGAAAGTGGGGCGCGGGCGATGTAACTCTTTGAATCAAAACGTGTCCGGATTTCGTTGTTGGCATTCGCCACATTTGTGACGCCGTGCTATAGCGGCTGCCAACGAAGCGGGGTGATTTGCGCCAAAGGCGCAGATCGGGAAGAGGGGGCCTTGGTGCTGATTCCCTCGGAGCCGGTGGGCTCCCTGAGAAGCCGGGACAACCGCCAGAACGTTACTTGGGGTCTACGATATGAATGCAAAAGTGTCCGCAGCCGGCGCGAAGGCCGATATCGGCCGCGCATTGCGCGTCGGCGTGATCGGCGCAGGCGTGATGGGCAGCAACCATGCCCGTGTGCTGGCCGGCCTGCCCGGCGTCCTGCTGATCGGCATCGTCGATCCGCTCCCGGAACACCGGACCCGCGCCATCGACCTGGTCGGCTGTCGCGCCTTTGAAACCCTCGATCAGTTGTTCGCCGAGGGCATCGATGCGGTGACGATCGCAGCCCCCACCCATCTTCATCACGAGATCGCGCTCGCCTGCATCGCACGCAACATCCATATCCTGGTCGAGAAGCCGGTCGCATCCACGGTTGAAGAAGGCCGCGAGATCGTCGCTGCCGCCGAGCGGGCCGGCGTCACGCTGATGGTCGGCCATGTCGAGCGCTTCAATCCGGCGGTCGCCGCGATCAAGCAGGCGATCTCGGGTGAGGACATCCTGTCGATCGGCATCACCCGGGTCGGCCCGTTCCCGCCGCGGATGTCCAATGTCGGCGTCGTGATCGATCTCGCCGTGCACGACATCGATCTGATCCGCTGGTTCACCGAGTCCGACATCGTCGAGGTGCAGCCGCAGCTCTCGAGCGCGGTCGCCGAGCGCGAGGACATCGCGCTGCTCCAGTTCCGCACGGAGTCCGGCGTGCTCGCCCACATCAACACCAACTGGCTGACGCCGTTCAAGGCGCGCAACGTCACGGTCGCGACCCGCGGCAAGTATGTGATGGGCGACCTGCTCACGCGTCAGGTCACCGAATGCTTCGGCTTCAAGCCCGACGGCAGCTATTCGATGCGTCATCTGCCGGTCGGTCACGACGAGCCGCTTCGCGCCGAGCTGATCGCCTTCCTGGATGCCGTGCGCAGCGGCAAGCTGCCGGCGGTGTCCGGCGACGAAGGTGTGGCGAGCCTCGAGATCGCGATCCGCTGCCTGGAAACGCCCGCCCGGCCTGCCGCCTCGACGATGCGCAAGGGGCCGCGCCGCATCGCCGGCTGATCGTCATTCATTTAACACGTGCAAAGAGCTTCCATGAACCAGCATATGCAGCTTGAGCCCATTCCCTTCATCGATATCGCCGCGCAGCGTCGGCGGCTAGGCAAGTCCGTCGATGACGCGGTCGCGCGCGTGCTCGACCATTGCCAGTTCATCAATGGTCCGGAAGTCACCGCGCTGGAGAAGGCGCTGGCGGACTACACCGGCGCCAAGCATGTGGTGAGCTGTGCGAGCGGCACCGACGCGCTGCTGATGGTCCTGATGGCGAAGAATGTCGGCCTGGGCGATGCGGTGCTGTGCCCGACCTTCACCTTCTGTGCGACCGGCGAAGTCGTGACGCTGACCGGCGCGACGCCGGTTTTCGTCGATGTCGACGAAGAGACCTTCAACATCGACATCAATTCGCTCAAGCGCGGCGTTGCGACGGCGCGGGCGCGCGGGCTGAAGCCGGTGGCCGTGATCCCGGTCGATCTGTTCGGCCAGAGCGCCGATCACGATGCGATCGCCGCAGTCGCCGA